>JAMONE010000142.1 GCA_027066695.1 Micavibrio sp.
CTGCTTCACGTACTTTTTGCATGATGACTTGTTTTGCTGTTTGCGCGGCGATGCGCCCGAAATCAAGCGGCGGCAATTCATCAATCAAAAACTCACCTTCTTTAGCATCAGGCTTAATTCGAACAGCTTGATCCAATGTTAGTTGAGCAACTTCATTTTCCATTTCATCATCATTAGCGATAACTTCGCGATAACGCTTAAGCTCGATATCGCCGTTAGAGCGATCAATCTGCGCACGTATATCTTGCTCATGCCCATATTTGGAACGACCAGCTTTTTGAATAGCTTCCTCCATAGCGCATAGCACTATATCACGATCAATGTTTTTTTCACGGGCAACCATGTCGGCTACTTGTAATAGTTCCATTTTTTTATCTCCTAAAAATTCGCCGTAGCTTTAATAAGTTCATCAGTTAAAATAAGTTTTGCTTGTGACAATGAAGCGTAGGGGAGTTCTACCTCACCAGTATCCGTTGTTACAAGTATATTATTATCTTTTATTCCATTTACTATGCCGCGAAAGCGTTTTTGGCCACTTTCATCGGGGGTTAGTAGCTCGAGTTTGGCTTCATGGCCTTTGTAATTCTCGAAATCTTCTTGCGTAATTAGCATGCGATCAATCCCTGGAGAGCTAACCTCAAGGCGGTATTCACCGTTTATCGGGTCTTCTACATCCATAATAGCAGAGATAGCGCGTGAGATTTTTGCCGCGTCATCAACCATCAGGTTTCTAGCCTTTGTATCTTCTGCCATTATCTGCACAATAGATGCGCTGGACTCGCTGCTTATTTTTATGCGATGCAAAGCAAAGCCAAGATCTTCGATCACTGGCTTAACTATATTCACAATTTTTTCTTCTAGCGGTGTGTAGCGCATTATTATTCCTATTTTGTCATTGCGAGGAGCTTTAGCTCCGCGGCAATCTAGATTGCTTCACTATGTTCGCAATGACGTGGCTATTCCTTTATTACCCAACAAAAAAGGCGGGTCTCTTTATGAGCCCACCGTCTTTTTAAGATCGGATATTTGCGATGTTTATACGCTCTTGTAATAGATAATGCAAGGTTTTTTTATCTTCTCTCAAAAAATAGATAGACCATTTTCTTTGCGCCTTTTGCGCCTTTAATCTCGTATCTTGTGGTTATCCAGTCATCGGGCGGGATTTGCCAATCATCTTTACAACCAGCTTGCCAAATAAATTCGGGGTGGTTGCTGGCGTGAGCGCACATCCATTCGCTTACATTCTCAACATCGCTGGTCATTATCAGTTTCCCGCCTGATTTTAGAATCTTGGCGAATATATCGAGGTTTTTTTGATTAATGATGCGGCGTTTATGGTGGCGTTTTTTATGCCATGGATCAGGGTTTAGCAGATATATGCCGTCCAATGAATTAGGCGCGAGCGAGCGGGCAATAATCATGGCATCATCCATAATAGCGCGAATATTATCAAGGCGGTCATCTTTGATATCATGTAAGAATGCCGACATTCCGTTAACAAAAGCTTCGGCGGCGAGGTAGCCCGTGTCAGGATTTTGACGCATAAGAGCAGATACATGCTCGCCATGGCCAAAACCTATTTCCAGCCAGTATTGCTTGTGGGATTTATCAAAAAACTCATTGGGATTGGTTGAGTGATCGGGCTTTAATTTACTTTCTGGCAGTTTAATTTTGGGCAAAACATCATCAAGCGCACTTTGGCGCATATCGCCTAAAGTTCGGCCTTGCCTGCGACCAAAAAGACTTTGCTCTTTATAAATTTTTTGTTTATGAATCATCCTAACTTTAGCATCTCCGTGAAAACGGAGATCCATTAACTCCCTGTTACAGATGGATCCCCGATCAAGTGTCGGGGATGCTTAAGGTGTTTCTATTTAACCAAGAATGCGTTGTAATTCAGCAGTAAGATCGGTTTTTTCCCATGAAAAACCACCATCTTCCGTTGGAGTGCGGCCAAAGTGACCATAGGCCGAAGTGCGCTCATAAATTGGCTTATTAAGCTGTAAATGCTCACGAATACCGCGTGGGCGAAGGTCTACAAGCTGCTTAAGTGCATCAACAATAACGGTTTCGGGCGCAGTCCCTGTTCCATGAGTGTTTAGGTAAACAGAAATAGGCTTAGATACGCCGATTGCGTAAGCTAGCTGGATTGTGCAGCCAGTAGCATAACCAGCAGCAACAACGTTTTTAGCCAAATAACGCGCCATATAAGCCGCAGAGCGGTCAACTTTTGTTGGGTCTTTACCAGAAAACGCGCCGCCACCGTGAGGAGCTGCACCGCCATATGTATCAACAATAATTTTACGACCTGTAAGTCCGCAATCTCCAACTGGTCCGCCAATAACAAAGCGGCCTGTAGGGTTCACATATAATTCTTTTTCAGGAACAACCCACCCATCAGGCAAAACTCCTTCGATGTATGGGCGAACAAGCTCTCTTACATCGTCTTGAGATAGCCCTTCCGCATGTTGAGTTGATACCACAACAGATTTTACGCCAACGGGTTTGTCATCTTTATACTCTAAGGTGACTTGCGATTTTGAGTCAGGCTCAATTCCGATTAGTTTGCCCGATTTACGGTCTTGCGCCATGCGCCTTAGGATTTCATGTGAATAATGTAGCGGAGCAGGCATAAGAGCGTCTGTTTCCTTACAAGCGTAACCAAACATAATGCCTTGGTCGCCCGCGCCTTCATCTGTGTCAACGCCAGTTCCTTCGTCAACGCCTTGTGCTATATCAACGCTTTGTGAATGTAGTTTCACGTCAATATTAACATTTCTCCAACTAAAGCCTTCTTGGTCATAGCCAACATCTTTGATGGCTTGGCGCGTGGCTTCTTCAATTTTTTCTTTGGTAATGCTTTTGGGGCCGCGTGTCTCACCAGCAATAACAACACAATCAGTTGTTACCAATGTTTCACATGCAACGCGTGATTGGCCGTCAGCGTTCATATATAAATCTAAAACGGTGTCCGAAATGCGATCACAAATCTTATCTGGGTGACCCTCTGATACGGATTCACTTGTGAAAATATAGTCTGTTAGTGCTTTTTGTTGCATGGCTTGTCCTGAATACGGCATAAAATATCTCGCTTTATATTAATATCTTTATTGAAAGATAACCATAAAGCAAAAAAAAGGCTTTGTTCAAGCCTTAATCTTAAAAATAATGAATTAATTGATATTTTTTGCCATTGATTTAACAAATTTAAGAATATCTTTTCTTGTTTTGGGGTCTTTAACCGAATAATATGTGCGAACCAAATCAATTGTTTCTTTTTGCAGCATAAGGTCTTCGGGAAGGTTTTTGCCTTGCTTTGACGCTAGCCCTGTGAAGCCTTCTTGCTGATTGTCTGACATTCCACGCCCGTTAGCAGGCGTTAGTATGTTTGCTTTTTCTAATCCTTCGTAAAAATAGTCAATGGATACATCTAGTATTTTACTAAAGCTGAATAATCTGCTTGCGCTAACTCTGTTAGTGCCGCGTTCATATTTTTGAACCTGTTGAAATGTCACACCAACGGCATCAGCAAGCTTTTCTTGACTGAGACCCAGAAGTGATCTTCTGCTTCGTAGTTGCAGACCAACATGTTTATCAACGAGGTCAGGGATACCTTTAGTTTTTCTTTTTTCTGTAAGTGCCATTTATAACTCATCTTCATTACGTAATTTTTATATTAATAATATTTATAATGGTAATGCGATAGAATGCAATAGATCTTAAGTATAATAGATAAAAATATTTTAACTAAAGAGTGTTTTTGCACACTGTATAGTTGATAGGGTGTTTTTGTTTTTATGCGTGTTTATGCTAATAAATGATTATATTTGTTTACTTTTATTTATTATTCAAGGTTGGTAACTTGCCTATTATGCTTGCTGATATAGATTGATTTATATGATTTTGAGTATATCCTAAAGGCGTAATTATTGCGCTTATTCCTGTGTTTGCACTTCTTATTATGGGTAGGCCGCTCTCTATTGCTCTGAATTTTGATTGTACTAAATGCTGATATGGGCCTGCGCTGCCTTCGTACCATGCATCATTGGTTACATTAACGATAAAATTTGGTTTGGGGCTTGATTTATCAATTGTTTTTCCAGGAAAAATGATTTCATAGCAAATAAGAGGAGAGAAGCTAATACCTTCGGGCAGCTCTAATGTTACGCGCCCAGAGCCTTCTTTAAAGCCAGTGAATCCAACTATAGGGGCAATATCGAATATATTGCTAAGAGGCATGTACTCACCAAATGGTACTAAGTGAGATTTATTGTATATATGTATAGTTGTGCCGGTGTTATTTATTGTGATAATGCTATTATAGTATGATTTTGATTTTTTTTCGTACCTTAAAGCGCCCGTAATCAAATACGCTTCATTTGGATAGGATTTAAGCATGTCGCTTATGCTTTTTATTACCCATTTTGAGCTTAGTAAATCTTGACTAATGGCTGTTTCAGGCCAAACTATGTAGTAAGCTATGTTGTTATCAGTATTTCTCTCAATGTTGTATTTTGAAAGCTCTATTTGCTTTTTAAAGTTAGGTATTTTGTTTTCTATCTTCCATTTTTCGCTTTGTTTTATATTGGGCTGAATAACAATAATTTCATAATCAGGTGAGTGTTTTATTGGATTTTGCTGAATACGTTGCCATCCCCAAGCATAGCTTATGGCAAAGCTGGTTAATATTATTATTAAGGATATGGCCTTTATTTTACGTGAATGTCTGGAGGTGAGTAAAAATGCAGGCGCACTTGCCCAAAAAATTGTTATGGCGGTTAGTAGGTATATATCCAAAAGCGCGGCGATTTGCGCTATCGGCAGGATATCTATCCAACTATAGCCATATAGATTCCATGGAAATCCTGTAAACATATGCCCTCGTGCATATTCGCTGGCCAATATTAATATGGTGAAGGCCAAATATGTGGAAAGGTTATTGTGATTTTTGCATATGGCTTTGTATATGTAACATCCCGCAGCGGTGAATATTGATAAAGCCAGCGGCAGCCCCGAAACGGCAATAGGCCATGCCCACCAATACGGATTATCTTCAATTAGTAATGCATTGCCTATCCATGATAGGGAAAATCCAAAATACCCTAAAGAGAATGCGAATCCCGTAATAGCTGCTTTTAATGGGGAGGGTGCGCGGCATATGAAGATATATAAACCACTTAATCCTACAAATAACGCAGGCCAGAAATTTGTTGGAGCCATAGCCAGCGATGCAAATGCGCCAAGTGCAAATATTATAGTGAAATTTTTCATTATGGCTTTGATGGAAGGTTACGTATATATAGCTTTTTAATACGGCGCGGATCGGCTTCTACAACTTCAAAGACTATGCCTGTTTTTTTATGTGTTAAAACTTCACCCCGTGCAGGAACTCGTCCAGCGATAGAAAACAGTAACCCGCCGAGTGTGTCATTTTCACTACGCTCTTTTTTGCTTAAAAACTTGCCGAATCGCTCTTCAAATTCTTCTAAATCAGCGCGCGCATCTGCTATGATAGTTCCATCTGGCTCTATTGTGATTTCAGGTTCATCATCAAGGTCATGTTCATCATCGATTTCCCCAACAATAGATTCTATAACGTCACCAATAGTGATAAGCCCGTCTATGCCGCCAAATTCATCAACAACAAGCACCATATGTTTTCGCATCTCACGAATTTTCAAGAGAAGGTCGAGGATTTTCATTGATGGAGAAACAATAGGGATATCGCGAACGAGGGACAATATATCAAGGGGCTTACCCCGCGCAAATGTTGCCATTATATCTTTTACATGGATAGAGCCAATCACATTGTCTAAAGTATCTTTGTAAACGGGCAGGCGACTATATTGACGCTCGGAAAACAGCTCAAACAGCTCCTTTTGAGTTGTTCTCTCATTTATCGCAACGATATCGGCGCGAGGCACCATGATGTCGGATGCGCACATATCGCGTAGCTCAAGAACATTGGAGATCAGAGTTTTTTCATGTGCAGACATTGATGTCTCTACAGTATCTTGCGATTCATCTTCTATATATTCTTCGATTGTCTCACGTAGGGATGGGTCTTGCTTTGACTTGAAAATCTTGTTGAATAGATTAGCTTTTAAAGATTGCTTTACAGGCGTTAAAGCACCGCCATCATTATTTGATGGTGATGCGATTATACTTGGAGGCTCTTCTTTTTCTTTAACCATTTCTAACCTAATTTGTTACCCTATATATTGTTGCATAAAGTTAATGTTTTTCATATGGGTTTTTTATATTCAGCATTTCGAGAATATCAATCTCCAGCTCTTCCATTTCTTGTGCTTCGTCGTTTGTTTCATGATCGTAATGCAGCAAGTGCAAGCATCCGTGAACTAGCATATGGGTGAAGTGATTTTTGACCTTTTTATTTTGTTCGGCGGCTTCTTTTGCAATAGTCTCATAGGCAAAAACTATATCACCTAATCCCAAAAACGGCGCAGGAGCAACTAGCGTTTCTGCGTCAGTTTGTGGAAATGATAAAACATTTGTAGGCGCATCTTTATTGCGGTGTTTTTTGTTAAGCTCTTGGATAAAGCTGTCATTTGCCAAGACAATGCTTATTTCTATATGGGGGATCGTCTCTATAAGAAGATTTGTTATATGCGCTATTATAAAGCGTGTTTGTTCGTCAATATCTGGATATTTTTTTGTCCATTTATCGTCTTTTATATCTATATCAATTTCGAGAATAGGCATGGGTTATTTATTGTTCTTTTCATAGGCACTGATTATTTTACGAACCAGATTATGGCGGATTACGTCTTTTCCTTCGAATGTAATAAACCCTATATCCTTAACTCCGTCAAGTATATCAATGGCTTCACTTAAGCCTGATTTTACATGCGCAGGTAAATCGGTTTGCGTAGCGTCGCCTGTTATGACCATGTGTGATGCTTCGCCCATGCGCGTTAGGAACATTTTCATCTGCGCAGTAGTCGTGTTTTGCGCTTCATCAAGTATAACGAATGATCGCGCCAGCGTGCGCCCGCGCATAAAAGCAAGCGGTGCAATTTCAATCTCGCCGATCTCCATTTTCTTCATAAGGAAATCCCACGGCAGCATATCATGAAGCGCATCATATATAGGGCGCAAATAAGGGTCGATCTTTTCCTTCATATCACCAGGTAGAAAACCTAAATTCTCGCCAGCCTCGACGGCGGGGCGCGTAAATATAAGCTTTTCCACTGTGCCTTGCAGATACATATCAACGCCAGCCGCAACCGAGAGATATGTCTTACCCGTTCCCGCAGGGCCAAGGCCAAACACCATGTCGTGCTTATTGATAAGCTTTAGGTATTTTTCCTGGTTGGGCGAGCGCGGTACAATAGTTTTATTCTTGGTCTTTATAACGATTTGATTCGTATCATTTTTGGAAGAACTCTTGGCTTTGCCAGAGCTTAAAAAACGTAGCTCTCCGTCAATATCGGCGCGAGTAATGTTATGTCGCTCTTCATCTTTTAGACGATTATAAAGTGTTTCAAGCACAGTTTTTGCTTTGTTGATGGGCTTTTCATAACCACTAACGCGCAGCAAATTACCGCGATCAGATATATGTATATCCAGCTTTTTTTCAAGATATGATAAATGATCGTTATATTCACCAAATAGAAAGGGAACGAGATCATTATCCGAAAATTCTAATATAAGCTCTTTGGTCAATTTGCGCCTTTGTCTTTATGAACACATAACTACAGTATAGCGCAAATATATGAAAAAATATATAAATTTACGCCACATCATCAGCCATAACAATATCACCCGTGAGGGAATTATCGAAAGCTTCGGTGATTTTAACATCTACTATATTACCGATAAGGCGTTCATTGCCGTTTACATACACGGATTGAGAGTAGGGGCTGCGCCCGCTTAGTTGGCCTTGTTTCCTGCCTTTTCGATCAAAGAGTATAGGCAAAACTTTACCCTCACAGCTTTTGTTAAAGGCGGCTTGTTGCTCGTTTATCAGAGCTTGGAAGCGCTTTAATCGCTCGGATGCTATATGCTCGGGAACAAGTGCGGCTTGCAGATTTGCGGCGGGAGTTCCAGGGCGCGCGCTATATTTGAAGGAATAGCACGAGGCGTATCCAACGGTGCGCGCTAGCTCAAGGCTATCTTCGAAATCTTGATCTGTCTCACCTGGAAAGCCGATGATATAATCAGAGGAAAAAGCAATATCAGGGCGAGCTTTTCTAAGTTTGGCAATCACATCGAGATATATGTCTGTTTTATGCTTGCGGTTCATTGCTTCTAGTATTTTGTTCGAGCCACTTTGAACGGGTAGATGCAAGAAAGGCATAAGCTTTTGCACCTCGCCATGCACGCGAATTAAATCATCATCCATATCACGCGGATGAGATGTGGAATAGCGAACACGCTCCAGCCCCTTAATCTCTGATATATTGCGGATAAGTTCGGCTAGCCCTACGGCTCTGCCATTCTTGCCCGCGCCATGAAAGGCATTCACATTTTGTCCCAGCAGCATAATTTCAAGTGCGCCTTGATCGACTAGCCTATGCGCTTCGTCCATTATTTCTTGCGCAGAGCGTGAATATTCACCGCCGCGAGTATATGGCACAACGCAAAATGTACAGAATTTATCGCAGCCTTCTTGAATAGATAAATACGCCGCCGAGCCCTCTATAGTGTGTTGGTCGGGCAGGTGATCGAATTTTGATACGCTCGGGAATTCGGTGTTTATAACGCGCTCTCCGCCCCCCGCTTTTATCACCATCTCGGGAAGCTCGTGATAGGTTTGAGGGCCGAAAACCATGCTTACATATGGTGCGCGCTCAAGGATGAAATCACCTTCGGCTTGCGCAACGCAGCCAGCAACGGCGATAATCATTTTACCGCCCGCAGCTTCTTTTTCTTCTTTATGCACGCGCAGCCGTCCAAGCTCGGAGAATACTTTGTCAGTGGCTTTCTCGCGGATATGGCAGGTATTAAGGATCATCATATCCGCGCCCTCGGGAGCGTCCACAGTTTTGTAACCAAGTGCGGATAATATATCGCTCATGCGGTTGCTGTCATAGACATTCATCTGACAGCCCCATGTTTTAATAAATAGTTTCTTATGCGCGTTTGTCATGATAACCTTCAACATATTCATATTTTTTTATCTGTGTCATAAACCATAAAGTTTTACGAATGAAAAGAACAATTTTAGCTCTGCAACCTTTATTGCATAACGAGATGGTTAAATTAGAGGAGCAATTTAACGTTATCCGTCTTTGGGAAAGCCACACGCCCGATCAGGTGATTATTGATAAAAGCGATGAAATTGTCGCTATTGTTTCCACATATAATTGCGCGGGGGTAAGCAAACGTTTAATGGAGGCTTTGCCTAGCCTTGAAATTATTGCGCAATATGGCGTTGGGTTTGATAATATAGATGTAATTGCCGCCAAAGAGCGTGAGATAATTGTTAGCAATACTCCTGATGTTGTAACTAATGATACAGCCGATATGGCTTTGTTCATGATATTGGCTCTGGCTCGTAGAGCGGTAGAGGCTGATATGTATGTGCGCGTGGGTCGTTGGCAATCTTCGATAGCATCGATGGGGACAGCTTTATCAGACAAAACCGTGGGGATAGTTGGGCTTGGTAAAATCGGTCAAGCTATCGCCAGCAGGGCTTTGGCATTTAACATGAAGGTCATTTATCACTCTCGCAGTAAAAAAGATTCGCCTTATGAATATTATGAGAATTTAATTGAAATGGCGAGTATGACGAATTTCTTGATTGTGGCTTGCGCAGCAAATGAAGATACAAAAAATATTATTGATTATAAGGTGCTGGATGCTTTAGGCTCTAAGGGCTATCTGGTGAATATCGCGCGGGGCAGCATTGTTAATGAACAGGATTTGCTGATAGCCCTACATAATAAGTCCATTGCAGGAGCGGGGCTTGATGTTTTCGCGGATGAGCCGAATGTGCCGCAAGAGATGATAAAGATGGATAATGTTGTA
>JAMONE010000143.1 GCA_027066695.1 Micavibrio sp.
TTGCTTTTTGTATTTGAATTAAAGGAAATTGGAACGATATTTATTGATTTTACTAGCGGTAATAACGGCCTTAAAAATCCATTTGCATCTTTTTTATCCAGCATCCCCATAATCAAGTGAACAGGCCTATCCCATTGCTTTATTTGCTCTGATAATACCTCGCCTGCGCTATCATTATGCCCGCAATCAAGCCATATCTCTGTGCCATTAAAAGATAGTTTTTGCAAACGCCCTTGCCATTGCACTGATGTTAAACCTTTAGATATTGCCTGATTAGTGATCTTAACCTTATCATTAATGGAAAATAATGTTGCCAATGCCACGCCTGCATTTTGCACTTGATGTGCGCCTTGCAGTGAGGGAAGCGGAAATCGATGTTCTTCACCATTATAAGAGAATATCATGCTACCCTCTACTTGCTTTATATCCCAAGCATTACCATTAATGTAAGTGATTGCGCCAGATAATTTCGCTGCATTTTCAAGGGTTTTAATAACTTCATCATTCCCCTGATACCCAACTATGCACGGAATGTCGCGCTTCATAATGCCCGCTTTTTCTTTGGCTATATCCATGACATTATCGCCCAAAAACTCAGTATGATCCAAGGATATACGGTTAATAATGGTGGCTAGCGGCTCTTCAATTACATTTGTGCAATCCAGCCGCCCGCCCATTCCTACTTCCAATAGCAAAATATCTGCGGGAACATCACTAAAAGCCTTAAACGCCAGCGCAGTTGTTATCTCGAAAAAGGAAAGTGGTGAGCCGCTATTATACGCCAAAGCCTGATCTATTAATTGCTCAAGATAGTTATTATCTATATTTTCACCAGCAAGGTAAATTCGCTCATTTACATTTATAAGATGCGGCGAAGTATAGCAATGCACCTTCAGCCTGCCCGCCTCTAACATCGCACGCAGCAGCGCAATGATTGAGCCTTTACCATTTGTTCCAGCCACATGAATAACAGGCGGTAAATTCAAATGCGGATTACCGAATTTTTCTAATAGCTCAAGATATTGGCCGCGATCCCAATTGATTTTAGAGCGCGTGCGCCTAAGCTGGTATATAGTTTCCAGCTTAGCTTCAAGCGCAGCATCATTATGTTTCAAATCAGCTTTATGCATATGGTTAAGCTTTTTCCTGCGCTAGAATATCCTTCTTGGATAATTTGCCGATCATGGTTTTAGGCAGCGGCTCATCGCGAAACTCTATGCGTTTAGGGATTTCCATCGGGGAGATTTTGTCCTTTAAAAAGGCTCTCAAATCATCATGAGTTAGCTCTCTGCCATCCATAATCTTAATCCATGCCTTAACAATTTCACCACGGCTTTTATCGGGAAGCCCAGCGACTATGCATTCTTCAACGCTTGGATGCTTATATATAGCTTCCTCAACATTACGCGGATATACGTTATAGCCATTAGTGATAATCATATCCTTCAAGCGATCCACAATAAAAACATAGCCCTGCTCATCCATTATTCCGATATCGCCTGTATATAAGCGCACGTCGCCATCTTCTGTTATACGTAAAACATCCGCGCTCGCCTCTGGATTATTCCAATAACCCTTCATAACTTGTGGCCCGCGAATGCATAGCTCCCCGCGCTCCCCCGCCTTCATATGGGTTTTCTTGTCTTCAATATCAATAATTTCAATGATAGTGCGGGGAAAAGGAAAGCCAATAGATGCAGGCTTATGCTCACCATGAACAGGATTAGCGCAAGCAACGGGCGAGCTTTCGGTAAGGCCATAGCCTTCAATAACTACGCAAGCCGTTTTAGCCTCGAATTTCTCCTTAACGTCTTCAGGAAGCGGCGCACCGCCCGACAAACAAAACTTAATCGATGACAGATCATATTTACTACATAAAGAAGAGCTGTTAATCGCACTATATATTGCAGGAACAGCAGGAAAAAGATGCGGCTTTTTCTTATCAATAACTTTCAAAGCTTCTTCCAGATCAAAACGTGGCAAAGCAATGATTTCCAGCGCATTCATAACACTAAAATTCATAACAGCAGTCATTGCAAACACATGGAAAAACGGCAAAACGCCAAGCATTTTTTGCTCACCC
>JAMONE010000144.1 GCA_027066695.1 Micavibrio sp.
TTTAGATTGGGCTATGAAACTATTAGGGAAACTGTGTAATGTATAAATCCATCTATTTTCTATCATTTTTATTAGTTTTAGTCTCAATGTCTGAGCCTGCTCATGCTGCTGGTGGCGGCGGAGCGTTGTTTGATTCAGGTACGAACTTTCTGCAAGCTTTAGAAACCTTGCTTACAGGAACATGGGCAAGAATAATTGCCATTATTGCTGTTGTATGTCTTGGCTTTGCATGGATGACAGGTCGTATTTCATGGGCGATTGCAGGAGCTACCATTGGCGGAATTATCCTTGTCTTTGGCTCGGCTGCTATCGTTGATGGCGTAAGCGGTTCTATTGGTTAAGTTTTAGTTAAGTGTCCCACACACACACTTAAGCAACTAGTAAGGGAGCGTACCATGACAAATATATCCATAGATCCATTGTTCATCGGCTTGACAAAGCCACCTATGACCATGGGCGTTCCTTTACAATTTTTTGGCTTAAATTTTATATTAAGTGCATGCGGGTTTATTTTATTTACCTCGCTCTTTTCAAAGTTTCTGGTCGTTATGGTTTTTTCTCTGCCTATCCATGCAATCGGGTATTTAGCAACCAGAAAAGACCCGCACTGGATGGATATTTGGCACAAGAAAATGGCGCAGACAGGTCCGATTAGAAATCATCGCTACTGGAAATCCAATAGCTATAAACCGTAAGTAAATATAAAGGGGGCATTAAACTATGAATACACAAAAAATATTATTTTATCGCGCTGCGGGAATAGATAATGAAGAAATTGCGCGACATATAGAAGATCAGGCTAATTTTTATATAGATTGGCATTATGATTATCTCGTTCGCAAAGAACTGGATAATACTGACAGCAAAGCACTTAGCCAAGAGCAGCTTGATAAGCTTAAGCAAAAAGCCGTTAGCCATTATCAGGCTTCCAACGAAAACTTTATAAATGATTTGAAAGCCATAGGTGCTTAAAATCATGAAATATGCAGCACTCGCAAAAACAGAGAAGAATATTGCAGATTTTCTGCCCTACACAAGATTTGTGGATAGCAAGACCCTGCGCACAAAAGACGGTTATTTGCTGCAAATTATAAAGCTTCACGGCATTGCTTTTGAAACCGCAGATCAAGATATGATTGAACATTATAAGGATGTGCGTGCAACATTTTTGCGGGGGCTGACCAGCTCACGCTTTGCTCTTTATAATCATATTATCCGCCGTGAAATAAATATAGAGCAAGACAGTTTCTTTGAGAATGACTTTGCGCGCAAACTTAATAAAGCCTATCACGATAATTTATCTCATAAGCGCATGTTCATAAATGAACAATATATAACCATAGTGATGCGCCCCGAGCGCGGAGCTATTGGCGTAGCAACAGCAATTGGAAGAACTTTTGCCGCTAAAATAGATAAAAAGCTCCATGAAGAAAAACTCACGCAAGAGCATAAAATGCTAAGCGCTACTACAGAATCTTTGCTTAAAACACTTTCTTCCTATGGCGCAGAAATATTAAAAATTGAACAAACGGATACAGGAACATTTGCTCCTGCCCTGTCTTTCCTATCATATATATTAAATGGTGAGGCAATCCCTCACCGCCTGCCAAGGGCAGGAATAGATGAAACCCTGCCCCGTAAGCGCATTTCATTTGGCAAGGAGACTTTCGAGATTAGAGGCGCAGCTCCAAGCGATATAAAATTAGGCGCGGTCATATCTGTAAAAGATTATCCAGATAGCACCTGCGCAGGAATGTTGGACGGGCTTTTATCCTTGCCGCATGAATTTACAATTACTCAAAGCTTTGCCTGCATAGATAGAAATTCTGCCCTCATAAAAATACGTGATGTTAAGCGTAAAATGATGGCAGGAGAAGAAGGTGCAGCCACACTTGAAGATGAACTTGAAATTGCCATAGATAATGTTGCATCAGGCATTAGCAGCTTTGGGGAACACCATTTAAGTATCTGCGTAACAGAAAGAAACGCGATAAATTTAGAACAAGCCATTAACGCTTCCATCAATGCTTTTACAACATTAGGCGTAATTGCAGTGCGCGAAGATTTAAACATG
>JAMONE010000145.1 GCA_027066695.1 Micavibrio sp.
CTCCATAAATCGGTTATTGTTAAACATGTCTGATCCTTGGGTTTGAAATTGAAGTTGTAAGTCAATCATACCAAGGCTCAGACTAACTTACAAAGCAATTCTTTCATCCCTACCGGACAGTAGTGCAAGGGGCGGGGAATTAACCCGAAAAAAGATTAAATTTTGATTTTAATTGATATGACTCTACCCAGCGCGAGTTTTACTGATTGCCAATATCGCTTGAGAGCATAAAGTTTCGGCGGGCATGCCTGTTTGCTTACACTGGGCTTCGAGATCGGTTAGCTTGCCTAACACTTGATCCAATACAGGCAATGACCAGCTGTTTATTTGTGATTTAAACATTGGTGCTTGTTTGAAAAATACTGGCGGGGCTAGCTTTTTCATGGCCAAGTCTAAATTCATTCCATCAATCATATATGATTTACACATATGAAGCCTACGGAAATGATTTTGCAAGGCGCGTAATATTGCAATAAAAGCCATGCCCTCGGCGGTTAAAACAGCATAAGCTTTAAGTGCTGCATTACTGTTACGCCCAGCGACATTATAGATAAGATCATCAAAGCCTTGCGCACCCGCCGCGCCGCAAGCATTTGATGCATCTGTGATAGATATCGGAGTTTGCTCATCACCTTTATATATGATGAGCTTCTCCAACTCTGACCTTACTTTAAGGCGATCCCCCGATATATTCGCAGCAAGCCATATAACCGCGTCATTATCAGCCCTGATATTTTCAGCTTGCAGCGTATCTCTGATAAAGCGGGAGACATCGCGCTCATCTTCAACATAACAAGGAATAGCTGCGGCGTTTTTTGCCGTCTCGCATAATTTACGCAAAGAAGAGCGCGGGCTTAACTCTCCTGCCTTAATAAGGACAAGCGAGGATTCGCTGGGATTTTCAAGATATGCTTTTATAAGAACGGTGAGTTTATCACCGCCGCCATCAATCTTGATTAAGCGATCCCCGCCCATCATCGACATTGCACCCGCTTCATCAGCAAGGCGCGCAGGGTCTTCATTTAAGATTTCAGCAGATAGAGCAGCAACATTGAACGGATCGTTCAAATCCTCAACTACGGTCTTACCGATTATATCGCAACGCTCCCCAACTAAACCTATGTCAGGGCCATAAACCAAAATCACACGCGCAGCTTTATCAGGTGATTTTACAAATCCTTCTAGCTGGCGAAATTGAATTTTCATTTATGGTCAAAGCCTATTAAATTTAAAAGATTTTTTTGCAGCATTTTTTATTCGCGCAAGAGCTCATTCACACCCGTTTTACTGCGTGTACGCTCATCAACGCGCTTAACAATCACTGCGCAAGCAAGATTAGGGCCTGGCGTGCCATCAGGTAGCGGCTTACCTGGAAGTGTCCCTGGTATTACAACAGAGTACGCAGGTACGCGACCATAGAAAATTTCACCGCTTGCACGATCAATAATTTTTGTTGAGGCACTTATGAATACGCCCATAGAAATTACTGCGCCAGTTTCAACAATAACGCCTTCCGCAACTTCGCTACGCGCTCCTATAAATACATTATCCTCAATAATAACAGGCTCGGCTTGAAGTGGTTCTAGCACTCCGCCAATACCAACGCCGCCAGAAATATGGCAGTTTGCACCAACTTGCGCACATGATCCAACGGTTGACCAAGTATCAATCATTGTTCCCGCGCCAACATACGCGCCAACATTTAAAAAGCACGGCATAAGAACAGCATTTGGCGCAATATAGGCAGAGTGGCGAACAATCGAATCAGGTACAGCGCGGAAACCTGCCGCTTTGAATTTGGCTTCGTCCCAGCCCTTAAACTTACTATCAACTTTATCATACCAGTTAGAGCCACCATTACCGCCAGAGATAATTTTATTAGCATTTAAGCGGAATGACAAAAGCACAGCTTTTTTAAGCCATTGGTGCACAACCCACTTATGATCAAGAGCACTATCAGATGGGCTAGCCACGCGCAGATCACCACTATCAAGCAAAGCAAGAGCTTGCGTTACTGCGTCGCGCTGCTCACCTTTTGTATCGGTGCTTATGGAATCTCTTGTATCCCATGCGCTTTCTATTGTTGCTTGTAAATCTGCATAATTATCAGCCATAATCTTGTTTCTGCCTTTGCATAAATGTATAAATATATAAACTTAATTGAATTCAACATGAAGAGCGTTCAAAATCAAGCTATGATAATGGAAAAATCAGCAAAAAAACATGATAAATGCGAAATAAAGTGGAATACTCTTTCTTTGTGTGAGTGGGAGAGTGCTTTTCGCGCCATAAAGAAATCCAATTTATTGCAATCATATGATTACACATGCGTTATGGCTCGGCTTAATAATCAGCGTGTTCGACGCGGGCTTATCGTTATTAACGGTGAAGCCGTCGGCTTGGTGCAAATCTTAGAGGCTGGTATTTTTAAAAATGCTGTCCATGGCGTTATATTAGATCGCGGCCCGCTTTGGTTTGATGAGTACGGCGGTATGAGCGATTTTGAGTTATTCCTACGCGCTTTTTCCGAAGAATTTCCAAAGAGGTTTGGGCGGCGAATGCGCTTTATTCCTGAAATGAAAAACACTAATAAGGCGCAAAGCTTATTAGAAAAACATGGCTATAAGCCCACATCAAAACATAGCTATCAAACCATTTACTTGGATTTGCGCCCTGACCTTGAGGTTTTGCGCTCAAAATTAAATAAAAAATGGCGAAACATGCTTGTAAAAGCAGAAAAACAAGGGCTAAATATTGTCTTCAGTGATAAAGGTGAGCATTTTTCATGGCTGTTACAGCATTATGCGGCTGATAAAGCACTTAGGAAATATGACGGCGCGAAGCCAAAAGTTATTATGGAGCTGGCTAAAGAATTTTCTCGTGGGGAAAATATGCTAATTGGAACTGCGTTATTGGATGATAAGCCAATAGCCGCTATATTAATTTTTAATCACGGAATAAGTGCGACTTATCAAATTGGGTATACATCTGATATTGGACGCAATAAGAATGCACATCACTTGTTGCTATGGAATGCGGTGGTGGAGTTAAAAGAAAGAAATATTAATGATTTTGATTTGGGTGGAATTAATGGTGACAGTGCAAAAGGCGTTAAGCTCTTTAAAGAAGGGCTTGGGGGTACAATCTATGAAACGCTTGGCCTTTATAATTAATGCGCTTGCTGTATGTTTTTTATTTTCTGAAGCTGCGTTTGCAAAAAATGCAGAAGTTATTCCTGTGTCTAGGTCTGTGAAAAAAATTCCTGCCTCAATTAGTGATGCATTTAATTATCAAAAAATGGATTATAATGTTTATGCCAGCGGCTTTCATGCTGTAAAAGCAAATATGGAGCTGGATTATCGTGAAAAAGGCCGCTATTCCATGGCGTTTGGCGCGGAAACACGCGGTATGCTTGGGAAGTTTGCTCCGTGGACGGGAATGTTCTTATCCAGCGGATGGATGCTTGGTAATGGAAAGCTAACTCCTGAGCTACATAAATCTGTTGCAATGTGGCGCGATGAAACAGAGGTTAAATCATATAACTACACAAAAGATGGTAAATTTATTGATTTTGTCACATTATATAAACATAAAAAGCCAAAATCACACATTCCTGATGAAGAGCTAACCAAGGGGACTATTGACGCTTTAAGCGCAACCATATTAGTGATGGAGCATGTCGCCGATGGTGGTAATTGTGAGGGCAGCTCCGAAGTTTTTGATGGCAAACGCCGTTACAAATTAATCTTCCGTCATAATAAATTTGTGATGCTTAAGAAATCAAGATATAACGCCTATTCAGGTTTAGCCGCCGAATGCACAGTAGAGGTTGAGCCTGTTGCAGGAATGTGGCATAAAAAACCGCGTGGCTGGCTTTCAATACAAGAACAAGGACGTAATCGCGGCATGATGCCAACTGTTTGGTTTGCGCAAGTAACAAAAAATGCAGTTGCCATACCTGTACGTGTACGTGTTAAAACTACGTACGGTACGCTATTTATGCATATGACACGCTATGAAAGTGGCGAAACCATTTTAACTACAAAATAATGAATATATTAATAGAGAAAAAATAATATGAGTAATAATAATCCATTAGCCGTTGTAATCCTTGCCGCTGGTAAAGGTACACGGATGAAATCCGATAAACCAAAAGTCATGCACGAGCTTTTAGGCTTACCGATGATTAATTGGGTATTAAACTCTGTAGAGCAGCTAAATCCTGATCGCACTATCATTGTAATAGGGCAAGGCATGGATGATCTAGCTGCCGCCGTAGCTCCGCATGAAACGGTTGTGCAAATTACACAAGACGGAACAGGCAGTGCGCTGAAATCTGCTATGGGCGCGTTGCAAGATTTTGACGGGGATATACTTGTTTTGCTTGGCGATACGCCGCTTATTTCGCTTGAAACTATGAGCGGGCTAATTTCTGCGCGTTATCAATGCGCACAAACAGGTATTTCTGTGCTGGGCATGTATCTTGATAATCCATATGGCTATGGAAGATTGCTGATAGATAATGAAGGCACACTGCAAGATATCCGCGAAGAAAAAGATGCTAGCGCGGAAGAAAAGCAGGTCAATATCGTAAATACTGGCGCATTTTGTATGGATGCGACCAAGGTTAATGACTGGCTTGGTGAGTTGGTTAATGTAAATGCTAGCGGCGAATATTATATAACAGATATCCCTGAAATTGCTGCTCGCAAAGGCGTTAAAACCAGCGTTGCCGTTACTAATAACCCAAAAGAAGTTCAGGGCTGTAACACTCGCATTCACTTAAGCGAGCTTGAGCAATATGCACAAGTAAAGCTGCGCGAGAAATTTATGAATGAGGGCGTGGTTATGCAAGATCCGTCAAGCGTTTACCTTCACCATGATACCAAAATATCATCTGGTGTATTGATTGAGCCTAATGTCTATTTTGGCAAAGATGTTAGCGTTGGCGCGAATGTCCATATCAAAGCATTCTGTCATTTTGAGGGCGCGAATATTGGTGATAACACAATTATCGGGCCTTTTGCGCGTTTGCGCCCTGGCTCTGAAATCGGCAAAGAAGTGCGCATCGGTAATTTTGTCGAGATCAAAAAATCCCAAATTGGTGATCGCAGTAAAATTTCGCATCTTGGCTATGTCGGTGATTGCACCATGGGCAAGGATGTGAACTTCTCTTGCGGGGCTATTACCGTGAATTATGATGGATTTGATAAGCATCAAACTGTTATTGGTGATGGCACTATGATTGGTAGTAACGTAAATCTGGTTGCCCCTGTTAATCTTGGTAATGGCACATTTATTGCGGCAGGTTCAACCATTACAGCGGATGTTCCCCCTAACGCTCTATCGGTTGAGCGCGGAAAAGCAAAAACCATAGAAGGCTGGGCGGCTGCCTATCGCAAGCGTAAGGGCGGTTAATATAATAGGTTGAATGGTATTGTACTACGCAAATATTCATTAAAAATTTGACTAGCGCATAATGGATGTATTTAATGGGGAATAACCCTAATTCAATGGTAATTTTATAATGAGGAGTTTTCATCTTGAAAAAAAATATTAAGAATTTAAAATTTTTAGCATTAACGCTAGGAACATGCGCGGCTGCGTTGCTTGCGCCAATAAATACTGCGCAGGCTGAAACATTTACAGCAAAGCAAACAAAAGAGATAGAGGTTCTTTTCAAGAAATTCTTATCGGAAAATCCCGAGCTTATTTTAGAAACAGTTGATAATTATCGCTCTACACAAGAAAAATTAACGCAGCAATCAGCGCAGAAAAATCTTGCTGAATATGAAGATTATTTCGCAGCTAAAGATCTGCCAACTGCTGGTAATCCTGATGGCGATGTAACATTAGTTGAGTATTTTGATTATAATTGTGGTTATTGCCGCAAAGCATTCGAAGATATTGTAGTTTTACTTGAAGAAGATAAAAATCTTCGCGTAATTTTTCAAGAAATGCCGATCTTAAGCCCCTCTTCCATTAATATGGCATCTATCGCATTAGCCGCGCAAGAGCAAGGCAAGTATTTTGAAATGCATCAAGCTTTGATGGATTACAGAGGCGGACAAAGTGACGAGGCATTTTATGGCGTTGCTAAAAAAATCGGGCTTGATATTGAAAAGCTTAAAATTGCCGCTGGTTCTGATGAAGTTAAAGCAAAAATAAAGAAATCGATGGATATGGCCAAAACTCTTGATATACGCGGAACTCCGGGTTTTATCATTGGTGATAAAATCTATCCAGGATATATTGGTCTTGATGGATTGCGCGAGGCAGTTAAAGATGCCAGAGATGCAAAAGCAAAAACCAAGTAAGAACAAGCTTTTTTAAATATTAGAGATGGCCTTAAAAATGAAATATATTGGTAAAATAATTATCATTTTCTTGGTTTTGGCCATTTCTTATTTGGGCTATGGCCTTCATTATAAACATCAAAAGCTGCTTTCTGTTTATGATACGCCCGATAAATACGCTATTACGCCAGTGCAATATGACCTCACCATCGTTGATTTTAATAAATATAGCTGCGATCAATGTCAATCGCTGCACCCTGTTTTAATGGAAGCAATAAAACGTGATGGGAAAGTGCGTTATATTCCGCGCAATATTACAAATGGTTATGGCTGGAATAATACACTTGCCATTGCAACCTACGCGGCTGGTGAGCAAGGTAAATTCATGGAAATGTATAATATGATCTATGAAAAATGGCCAGTTGAGGATAAAAAAACATTATTTAGATATGCCAAATCTATTGGAATAAACACACAAAAATTGAGCCGTGACATGTCAAATCCAGAAATAAAAATCCTTATGATGAATGATCAAAATCATTTTAAGGCATGGAAATTAAGGCAAACTCCGTCTTTATTAATAGGTGAAAAATCTATATATACGCCAGGCAAAGAAACTCCGAATATCGAAAAACTGCTGGATATGTTTGAGGGGGCGCGTCTGTAATGTCCCAAACGGCTCAAAGCTCAAGGAAAATATTAATTATTAACGGCCCGAACCTTAATATGCTTGGCATGCGTGAGCCTAAAATTTACGGTAGCCAAACACTTGGTGATATTGAAAAGCTATGCGCCCAAAGCGCAGGTGAGTTTGGCTTTGATATTGACTTCAAGCAATCCAACCATGAAGGCGAAATCATTGATTGGATTCAAGAGGGAAAAGATATATTTGATGGCATCATCATAAATGCCGCAGCTTATACTCATACTTCTGTTGCCATCCATGATGCGCTGAAATTGCTTGATTATCCAGTTATTGAAGTTCACCTATCAAATCCCGAAGAAAGAGAATCTTTCCGCCACCTTTCCTATATAAAACCCATAGCCGCCGCAGTGATAGCTGGCCACGGGGCTAAAGGCTATGTAATAGCAATTAAAGAGCTTGATAGGATTTTAAAGCGACAAAAGCCTTAAGCTGCTGTGGCTTATTTAGATTCTTTTGGCGTAGAAGGTTTGGAAGGTTTTTTTGTTCCGTTCTTCTTATTTTTTTTTGTACCATTAAAATCAGGTATTGAAGCTTTCTGCGTTAAGATGCTTATGACATTAACCAGAGCTCTCTTCATTTCCTTACGCTCAACTACCATGTCAACAATGCCGTGTTCCAGCAGATATTCAGCCGTTTGGAAATTATCGGGTAGAGTTTCGCGCACCGTCTCCTCGATAACGCGTCTTCCTGCAAAACCAATCATAGTACCAGGTTCAGCGATATGAATATCACCAACCATCGCAAAAGATGCGCTAACTCCGCCAGTTGTAGGGTCTGTTAGAATTACAATATAAGGCAGGCCAGCATTTTTAACCATCTCCACTGCAATGATAGAGCGCGGCATCTGCATTAGCGAGAGCATCCCCTCTTGCATACGCGCCCCGCCAGATGCAGGAATAGTGATTAATGTTGCTTTATTGGCAAGCGCAAGCTCGGCGGCTTTAACAATAGCTTCGCCGACAACCATGCTCATAGAGCCGCCCATATAGCGGAAGTTAAATGCCGCAACAACGACCTTTAATCCGCCCATTTCACCGCTGGCAATTGTGATTGCTTCGTTAAGGCCTGTTTTTGCTTGTGCATCTTTAATGCGATCAACATAGCGTTTTTGGTCTTTGAATTTCAAAGGATCATGCGCAACTTTTGGCAGATCATGCGAGGTGTATTTGCCTTCATCGAACATCATTTCCAAACGATCAGCCACGCTAAAGCGCAAGTGATGCCCACAATGATAGCAAACATTGTGATTAACGGCCAAATCACGATGAAAAAGCATCCCCTCGCAAGAGCTACATTTTTGCCATAAATTATCAGGCATTTCTTTTTGCTCACCAACAAAAGAGCGGATACGCGGTGGAATTAGATTTGATAGCCAGTTCATAATTATTCCTTAAATTCTTACTTTAAAACATTTGATAATGACTTAACCAAGTCTAAAACAGGCGAAATATTTCCATTATCTGTATCTTTAACTTTATCAACAATAGCAGAACCAACCACCACTGCATCGCCTAAAGATGACATTTTTAATGCATCGTCAGGGGTTTTAATACCAAAACCAATTGCGATTGGCAATGTTGTCTTTGATTTTATCATATCAAGATGAGGCTTTAGCGCGTTTATATCGGCTTTTGCTGTGCCTGTAACGCCTGTAATGGATACATAATATAGAAAGCCACTTGCCCCTTCTAAAACTTTGGGAAGACGTTTCTCATCGGTTGTAGGGGTTGCAAGGCGGATAATATCAATGCCGTGTTTTTGCGTATGCTCACGCAAAGGCGCATCTTCTTCGGGCGGCAGGTCAACGATAATCAAGCCATCAACGCCTGCTTTGCTTGCATCCTGTGCAAATTTTTCATAGCCGTAGGTAAATATAGGATTAGCATAACCCATTAAAATAATGGGTGTGTGGTCATTATCTACTCTGAATTTACGCACCATATCAATAGTATGATGCATATTCGCGCCTGCTTTTAATGCGCGTTGTCCCGCGCGTTGAATAGTAATACCTTCCGCTGCAGGATCGGTGAAAGGCATGCCAAGCTCTATAATATCCGCTCCAGCATCGGGCAAGGCTTTCAGAACTTTTAAGCTATTCTCCAAATCAGGATCACCCGCCATAATATATGTCACAAGCGCGGTACTACCCTCTTGTGTCAAGCTTTCAAATTTCTTTTCAATTCTACTCATTTATATTTTCCACTTTAAATATCCCCCCTGTCATCTAACATGTTTAAGAATTTTTTTCACCCTTTTATTCGCAAGTTTTTCTATATGCTTTGACATTATGCTTTAACTTTTGTATTCAAGTGTTTAGAATTGAATACCAGTTATTAATAACAATAAGATTTACAGATGAAAATTAACTCAAAAGCAATCAAAGAATTAGCTGACCTAATTAATGAAACAGGACTAACAGAGATAGAAGTTGCCGATGGTGATAAGGTTATCCGTGTTAGTATGGGGGGAAGTGTTGTTGCTAGCGCACCTGCATCTACGGTAATGGCATCTGATCCTGCTATTCCACAAAAGGCCAGCCTTGATGCTCCAGCAAATGTTGCGTCCGCGCATCCCGGAGCGGTTAAATCGCCGATGGTCGGAACGGTTTATCTACAATCTGATCCTGATTCCCCTGCCTTTGTGAAAAAAGGTGATAATGTTAATGCGGGTGATACACTCGTAATTGTCGAAGCGATGAAAGTTATGAACCCTATCAAAGCTGAAAAATCAGGCACAGTAACCCAAATTCTGGTTGAAAATGCTCAGCCAATTGAATTTGGTGATGTTTTGATAGTTATTGAATAACTTTATTAACTTATAGATATAAAGAATCAATAACTATGCTCCAGATAAATAGATGGATGAATAAAGATGTTTAAAAAAATATTGATAGCTAACCGCGGTGAGATCGCCCTTCGTATTATTCGTGCGTGTCGT
>JAMONE010000146.1 GCA_027066695.1 Micavibrio sp.
CTCCGCCAGAATAAACGTCGATTTGCCCGTCAGTAATAACCAAAAGCGCGGTTTGTTGAGTGTTAAACTCAAAAGCTATCAACTTGCCATTCCCCGAAGCTGCGTCAATATAGCTAAGCCCAAAGCGACGCTTTACCCCGCCCGTTGGATTGATAAATACATTACGAAGGGCTAGTGCGCCATTATCGTAAGCGCGTAAATCCCCCCGCCCAAGCAATTCTGAGGACACTTCACCTGCCGTGAACGTCGTTTTCATATCTCTAATACGTGTCATGATTTTATCCTTTATAATTTAAAAACGGAGCATTTGCTCCGAGCGTTCAGTCGAACGCTTTATGATTTAAGAGCGCGGCATTATCCGCGAGCGTTCAGTCGAACGCTTTATTTTTTTCGTCATTCCAACGCGCCCCCTCTCGTCATTTCTGCGAAGGCAGGAATCTATAAATCACCGAACATCAATAAGCGTAAAATCCTCGAGTGCATTTGGAGTATCTTGTTGAGCGTCAATTTGCCTTGCTCGCATATATTCTTTTTCTGCCATAGAAAACATTGCTTCGGCGCGAGAAGTATTTTCCGTTACGGGAATGGTAAACTCTGCCGATAATCTTGTGATTAACGCTTGGTCAAAATATGGTGGGAAGCTCTCTTGCGTCGGACGGTAAACATAACTAAGCACTACATCGGGCGCATTAGTGTGAAGCACTCCGCCTGCAATTCTATAATTAAGCCCTCGCCCGCGTGTCCCCGATCCTGCACTAAGTGCGCGCAAGAAATCATTGGGAAGCGCGTAAGCATAGTCATAATCCGCCACAGGAGTAGTTACAAGCTGGTTAAGCACAACTTGCCCACTGGCAAACCCCCACGCATAAGCCGAAAGCAGAGCGTCGCGCACGCTATCGAACAACGCTCCTGCGATCTCGCTTTCTGCGCTGCCATCGTTAAAACTAGTAATAGGCGCTGCGCCAATTCTTATTAATGCGCGGCTGCAAAGCGCGATATCTGATAATGCCATTTTATTTCTCCTTGTAGGTTTAAAAACGTGGCATTTGCCACGAGCGTTCAGTCAAACGCTTTTAATTTTTACGGCGAATTGTCGCCGAGCGTTCAGTCAAACGCTTGTAGGTTTAAAAGCTAAAAGCAACAGCCCCCCACTCTATAAAGAATAAGGGGCTGCACTTGAATAAAGGGGAGTTTAGCCAGAACACTAAATGCTGCGACCCTTTATTAATTACTTATATATAAGCAGCAATAGTCACGCTGCTTCCGTCATTGCCTGTCACCACATAAAATGTAGTTGTGGGCGTACCATCGGTATCAACATTAGCGATAATAAGGTCATTAACGCGCAGCATATCTACTGCATTATCAAGATAACCTGCGGTGGTAACAGAGGCATCCACAGTTGTGTAATGCCATAGGGTAAAGTTATTTGCGTACGCAAGTACGCTTAAATCAGATGAAGCATAAGCCATTGATTTCTCCTTTTGAGTTTTTAAAAGCGGAGCATTTGCTCCGAGGGTGAGGTCTCACCCTTTGGGTTAAAAAACGTGGCTAGGCAAATTACGGCGTAGCGTATATTTCATACGTAAGCCGCAATTTAACAACGCCACAGTGAAACGATGGAAGCTATTTCTAATCTGGTGTTTCATCGCAATTAATAACCACAATTCCAGCTTCATCAATAAGACCTGCGCCTTGGCTCATCATATTATTGACGAAATGAGCAGCTCTATCACCGTGCCATGAGATATCACTTTGAACATCCGAAGCAGCCGCATGGCCTACCGCTGTTTTATGGTAGTAGTAACAAGAGCGGATATCATTTACATCAACAGGCAAGCCTGAATGAGGGATGAAAATCGTACCTAGGAACATCTTTGCTTGGGTAATATTGGCAAATGGCAAAGCTTCCGCGCCGATGTAATCTGCGTTAACAAATTCATCAACAGCAAGTAAATCGCTCCATTGTTTCCAACCAACAACGCAATAACGCTGCCCGTCATCGGGAACATCATTTTCACCGAAAGTCTCGAATGCGCCCAAGACTTTATCCTTGGTCATACCGATATTACCATCTGCAATCACATTAGTAGCCGCGCCGCTTAGAGCGTTAATAATAAGCTCATCAGTTTTACGACCAAGAGCATGCGCCCCTGCATTTGCGATAACTTGACGCTCATCAATATTGGTTTTTAGCTCATCCAAACGATCTACCCAGTCACCTGCGTAATAATCGGATAAAATCACCTCAATATTAGAATGATCCAAATTCATAACTGGAACCATGCCATGAGTTGCTTTCGTGCTGGCCGTGCCTGTTCCAACTTTTTGGAATACGGCGCTAGAGCCATTTACTTCTGGTATTGTACGTACAGTGTTTCTAAGTTTTGAACCCTGACGTTGGTAAGCTTCATGCACTTCGCGTTCGAACTGCTTAATGAAAGCCTGATCTATTGTAGTAGACATTGTAAACCTCTTTCTTTTGGTTTGAGTTTTTAAGAAAAAGCCACCCTTAGTTATCTTTATTATTTTCACGTCCTAACGGACGCCTCGCACTTGCTCGGTACAATTTTCATTAAAATGAAAATCACTATTGATGAACAAAACTACGATTCGCCGTAAAAATTAATAAAGGCCAAACGGAGGCGTAAAAAATCCGAAGCAACAAAAATTCATTACTTCGGAGGACAAAAACCTAAAAAGGCATGTGTAAAACATGTTATCTACTAGGTAATTAAATTGAAACCACACTGGATTTTGAGTAATATAAGACTCGAAAGTCGTAATTATGGCGTTGATATGGACAATATAGGAATTAATTCCTGTAAAGTCAAGCTATTTTTCACTTTTTATCTATAAATTTGACAAATAATTAATTTCGCCTTAATTTCGCCAAAAAAATATCTTAAGATTTTTACATAAACGGATATAGGGATATAAAATGTTTAGTAAAGCAGTTTCACCTCTACAATATAGCGATCAAAAAGAAAACATGATGCAAAAGCGACAAAGCATGCGACGAGCAGAAGATCACTGCGTAAGTATTATCGACGGGCAAATGCATCCTGTTGAAAATTGGAGCGACGGTGGCCTGCTTGTTACTGCGGATGAACGCCTATTTGCAATTGGCCAAGCTTGCACCTTCACATTGAAATTCAAGCTCCGTGATGAAATAATGGAAGTTGATCATAATGCTAAAGTTATCCGCAAAGCCTCGAATAAAGTTGCTCTGCAATTTCTACCTTTAACAAAAAAGGTGCAAGCTGGTTTTCAAAAAATCATTGATGACCATGTTACACAACGTTTTGCAGACTCTCACGCCATCACCTAATAGGTCTTTGTTGACATATGGCGGAGATGGCATGTTTGATGATGATAAAATAGAAGTTCAAACAGTTGAACTTGCCTAAACGGCAAAAACACCCAATTCAGCATCTCCGAGAAATCGGAGATCCATCCATATTATTCACCAGTAAGTAAGTTAGCCCCCCTCTTTCGAGGGGATGCTATTACTGAAATTTTCAATTACTTACCATACAAGCTTTCAAAACCTTGCGTAACTTTTGCAATATATGCAGGGTCTTTTTCTTTCCAATATTTAGGATCACGCATCATAGAGCTTAGCTCTGCGTTATCAATTGCACCTACACTTTTAGAATTAGCGCGTTGCAAGCTTGGCTCATCGCCTTTCATCATACGGTGAAGCGCAATCACGCCTTCATAAGAACTCGATAAATTATCAAGCACATCTTCGGGTAGATTCTTTTGTCCAAACGCTAGTAACTGACGAGATATTTCCTTCCATTGAGTAGCTCCTCCGAAATAATTAACAAGCTTTTCCACTTCCGCATCCGCCTTATAATCCGCCGACATATCTTGAACCATCGGCATCATTTTTTCTGCGGCAAGGTCATAAACTTCTTGCGCTTGATCTTGGGTAAAGCCCTTATCATGCAAGCGCTGGTTTATTTCCTCGTCCGCTTCGAACATACCATGAGAGCAATCAATACAATAATCATCAGATGTTTTAGGCTTTGACGGCATTGTCGAGAGCCGTTTTTCAAGCTCGTTATATGATTTAGCAAGCAAATCAATTTGTACTTCACCTGTTTCAGGGTCTTTGAATTTACTCGGCACTTCTTCGTTTAGTAGGTTTTCTTGTGTTGTTTCTTCATGTTTCATTTTATAGTCTCCTTTTTTAATAATTAATTACAAAAGCATCCCCATGAAAATGGGGATCTATTTTTTACTGGGTCTCCGATTTCTCGGAGATGCTGTAAGGGGTCGTTTCAATATTAGTTTCTTCAATTTCGGGTAATATCTCAGGCAAAATCTCACTCTTTATCAAATCGCTTGGCACAGCCAGAGCCTCCCCTAAAAAGCGCACAGCGGCTGGTATATCAACGCTCATAGAAGCTTGCTCGCCCATAGCCATAACCGAATTTAGCCAGCTAAGTGTGTTTTGGACATTGCGCTGACCTTGCGCTCTTGCTAGCGGTGAGCGGTAATCCACCGCTACCAAACGCCCATCAAGCGCAATATCGGGGATTTCTCCGCGCCGCTTTAAAATCGCAAAGGCACGCTGGATTAGCGGGGTTAACAGCTCTGATTGCAGCCTTCCATATGTTGCGCCAAGTATCAAAGACATCTCAGCAGAGCGCTCTAGCACCTCGGTTGCGCTCATACGTGCGCCCATAACAGGGGCAAGCTTATCAGTTAGCATTGCATGGCGAATACTCGATTGTAGCCTCTCCAACATCAATTGCGAGACATCAAAACGCCCTGGCATATCAAGTGGCTGTAACCCTTTTGATCCCACAGCTTTGGGAATAATACTCCCCGGTGTTAGCTCTATATTGGCAGGGTTTAAAACCCCGTCATCATCAGCTTGCCAAATTCCTGTTACCGCAATCGAGGCGTTTTTCAAGATTAACTCAACAACCTTATTTGCCGTTTTAATATCTGGCAAAGCCTTCATCACAGGCGATCTACCGTAAATTTCCCCGGGGGATTTAAGCCAACGGAAAGCAACAATAGGCGATTGATTAAACGTTCCTGATTTCAAAATCACAGGATTTTCAAGATCATCGGCTAACACAGCCATATAATCATAAACAAGCTGATTAGGAACAACGCATTCCAGCACATCAAAGCGGCTTTGCGGATCTTTGCTCGCTTGTTTGATAATATCAGATGGGATTTCCGCAAATGGATAGCGGCTTGTTAACTGCTCGAAAGTCATGGGAATTGTTCTAAATCCGCCATCAAGATAACCGTTAATGCCCTCCTCCAGCACTATTTGCGATAATGGCACGGCGTTGAATTTAAACGCGGAAAATGTTCCTACTTCGGCTTCTTCAAATGATAAAGCCGCCGTCCCGCCAACTACCAAGTCCAAATAGCATTGATGTATTTCCACCGCGAAATTAGAGCGATCAAAATGCGCTTGAATAGTTTTTGCTGCTTTTTCCAATACGGGCGCAAGCGCGTCCGCCTCGGCAGGCGAAAGATCAGGGCCGGGTTTAAGGCCAAACCATCCCGACCAAATCGGGGTTAAGTTACCAAGCAAGCTTGCCGCGAGTTGGTCGGCCGCGTCCATAGCCGTAGCATCATAAACCTTATTTGTGCGCTCCTTACCAATTGGCATATCACCAGAAAAGCCACCGCGCTGCGGCAAGGCATAATCATAGCAATCATCCCAAAGATTTGCCCATTCATCACGACGCTTTTTCGCGGCCTGATAACGATTTACAAGCTCTTTGGCTTTCATTAGATCATCATTTTGATCTGGCTCTTTTACTTTAAAATTATCTGTAATCATAACTTTTATTCTTTCTTTAAGTTTAAAAACGCGGAATTATCCGCGAGGGTGAGATCTCACCCTTGTAGTTTAAAAACGCGGAATTATCCGCGAGGGTGAGGTCTCACCCTTGTAGTTTAAAAACGCGGAATTATCCGCGAGGGTGAGGTCTCACCCTTGTAGTTTAAAAACGCGGAATTATCCGCGAGGGTGAAGTCTCACCCTTGTAGTTTAAAAACGGCGGATTGCCGCCGAGGGTGAGGTCTCACCCTTTAGGTTTTTATGGCGAATCATTCACCCAATAGCGTCTTACGCTCGGTTGATTTCGTTTCACTTAAAAGCCCACGCAAACTTGTTGCTATTGTTCCTAAACGCCCACGCTTTCTTGCCAGAAGTGTTTTTTCTTTAGCTTCGGATATATCTTCTTTTACTGGCGCAGATGTAGGCGTTGCTATTGCTGTTCTTGGCGCAGGGGAATAAACAGCCTGACGCGCTGGTATTTTTGGTGTTGAACTTAAACTTCCCATGATAAATTTTCCTTTTGATTTAAAAACGCGGAATTATCCGCGAGGGTGAAGTCTCACCCTTTTGATTTAAAAACAGCGGATTGCCGCCGAGGGTGAAGTCTCACCCTTTTGATTTAAAAACAGCGGATTGCCGCCGAGGGTGAAGTCTCACCCTTGTAGTTTAATTATTAATTTTGTAGATGGCGGTAAAGCTGCCACGGCGTAAAGATAGAACGCTTATGAATGCCTAAAATCCGTTTACATGCCTCAACACATGTGAAAACCATCCATGGCGCAGATTTGCTTATATCTACATTAAGACTAGCGGGAATAACGCTATGTCCGCGCCCGCACAGCCATTTTGGCAAATCAAAATCATGAGGGACATGATGCACAACCACGTCCATATAATTAGACATCGGATCAATACTCACCCAATTCTCGCCGTCATTAATCATTACAAAACAATGGCGAAACCCTTTTTTAAAGCACTTAACCCACGGCAATTCGCTTTGATTTGTAAAAACCACCCAAGCGCGTCTATCATTTTGACTAGCTGTTATTAGACTATTGATATTGTCACTCATTTTGCTACTCCTGTTTCATATTTAGCAACCCAGCTTTGCCTTGCGACAATGCCCTTACGCTCCATAATTGGCTGCATGCGCTCTAATGCCTCTTCCCATATATAAGCGGAGCGAGCCTCTTTAGCGCGACGAGAATCGGGAGCCATATTCCTGCGTCCATAATGACGCAAAACCAACAAGTGGTCGCGAAGCAAGCGGCGATTTCGGTAGAGAGCATCCAGAATTTTCAAGATATCAACAGGTTCACACGGACGCTGCACCGCTCCGCTGCCTGCTACAAAACGCGCACCATCATTACGCGCTTGTTGAGCAGTTATGAACCAAAACCAAGCATCCTCAACATTATCGAAAGGAATAGCATTAGGTACTTGCCCTATATTATCACTAGAACTTATTGTTTTAATTACTGTTTTTTCCACAATGATTACTCCTTCTTTTGGCTTTGTTTAAAAAATCTTATAAAACGAGGCTGAAAAAATATACAGCTGTTCCCTTTATGTTCCCTTTATGATATAAAAGAATTCGAATGTCAAGGGAAAAATAGGAATAATTTCCTCTTTACCTTTGTGCGCATAGATGGGATTACTGTCCTATGGATTTAAAAACGCGGAATTATCCGCGAGGGTGAGGTCTCACCCTTATAGTTTAAAAACGGCGGATTGCCGCCGAGGGTGAGGTCTCACCCTTATAGTTTAAAAACGGCGGATTGCCGCCGAGGGTGAGGTCTCACCCTTATAGTTTAAAAACGCGAATAACGATGCTCTAGATAAATAGATGGATGAATATATGTTTACACACTCACAAATATGGTCAGGCTTAGATCAATTAGCAAAATCAAAAGGTTACTCCCCCTCGGGATTGGCAAAGATTGCGGGGCTTGATCCGACATCCTTTAACAAAAGTAAGCGCATCAGCCCTGATGGAAAGCCGCGCTGGCCGTCTACCGAAAGCCTTGCAAAGGTACTCTCAGTTACCGAAACAACTATGTCGAATTTTGTTTTATTTATTGACGATATGCCAAGCGGAAAACTTACCGAAGCCGAGAAAAAAGAAATCGCCCTAGATACGGCAGAGGCACTAATACAGACCAAGTCCATCTTATTTAATGCATCCAAGCCATTTACGCTAAAATCAGGTAAGAAAAGCCCTGTATATATTGATTGCAGGCGTTTGGTTTCATTCGTGGCCGAGCGAAGCAAGCTTATGGATCACGCGGCGCGGTTATTAGAATCAGATATTGGCGGGGATAATCTTGATATTCTTGCTGGCGGCGAAACTGCGGGCATACCATATGGTGCATATATATCTGATCGCATGAAAAAGCCTATGATTTACGTTCGTAAAGAGCCAAAAGGCTATGGCAGAATGGCGCAAATCGAAGGTGTTTTGCCCGAGAAAAATGCAGCAGGCAATAAGCCTAATGTTATTTTAATCGAAGATTTACAAACTGACGGCGGCAGTAAAAAGATATTTGTCGAAGCCCTGCGCGAAGCTGGCGCGAAAGTAGATCACGCCTTTGTTGTCTTTCATTATGGTATTTTCGATGCTAGCGAGGAAAATATGAAGGCACTTGGAATAACTCTCCACGCCCTATGCACTTGGTGGGATGTTCTGGCCGTGGCCAAAGATAACAATTACTTTAATGATGAAACACTGGCATCGGTGGAAAGCTTCCTAAGTGATCCTATTGGGTGGCAGGATGATTGTGGTTAAAGTGAAAACGTTAAGGTATTAGAAAATTCAAGGCCAATATCTTCCCAATATCCTTCATCATCAAGTAACAACATGTCGACCTGCTCTACCAACTCATAAAGCTGACCTGTTAAAACGGTTGGTATTTCTGTGCCATTATTAAGCCTTATCGCTTGCTTTTTCTCATTGTAATGTACGCAGTTTTGCAAAAATTTATCATCACTATAAATAATAACAGGCATCTCTTTACTATATTTATGCATGTGTTCTGCAAAAGCATAACCTGTATGCTCTTCATTCGAATTTGCATCTTGCGATAAATAAAGACTATGTTTCATTGCCATGGCAGAAATTACAACATCATATTTCTCACCACTAACCACACGCCTAATAGCATCATCAACAGGATAATTTGCATCAGCAAAACACACCTCATAGCCATCATCTTCAAAAACCTTTTTTGCATCTAAATGCTTTTGCTCACCGCCACAAACAACGAATAATACTTTCTTTTTTTGCCCAACTTCTAAAGCTTTATCCATATGATCTATAAGAGTTGTCTCTCTTTCAGCTTCACCTTGCAAGGCAACTGGAATTTCAAACCTATTCTCAAAATTTACAACCCCTTTTTCTGCATTATAATATGAGCATTCACTTAAAAAACTTGGCGCGTCATAAAAAATGAACGGGGTGTCTAGCATATTTTTATCTTGCAAATATACAGCAAAGGCAAGACCAGCGGAATACCCATTGCTTGTATAGCATAAAGTAAAATTCGATCCATCAGCATGTGACATGGCCATATTTGAAACCACAAGGTCGAATTTTCTATTCTTATTAACAAGAATATCGATTGCATCATCAACAGTACAAACATCTGATTTTCCAGCAAAATGCACATCATACTCAGTATCATCAAAATTATACTTTTCTAAAATGTGATTTTTATCAGGGCCAGCGACAACAAATAAAACCTGCTTTTTGGGTTCTAGTTCTAGTTCTAGTTCTCGCCCTTGCTTTAACTTTTCCATATCATGATGTTCTACAGCATCACCAACGATATCAACTAAATAATCAACACCATTTTCCCTAACTGTACCAACAAAAACAGCAGGTATTTCTATGTCATTACCTAGAGATATTACACCCTTATCAGTATCATAATTTGTATATTTTAAAATAGTATCTGCCTCATCATAAAAAAGAATTGGGGTATCACCTAATACATCTTTATCTTTTAAATGCTCTGCAAATTTTACTCCTGTAGCCTGCTTTGCTTGTTCCAACTTAATACCACTAGACATAAACATACGGGAAAGGATAAGATCA
>JAMONE010000147.1 GCA_027066695.1 Micavibrio sp.
TGCGTTTAGGGGAAATGTCCTCGCGATTAATCCACCAGCGATGAATTGTATCAGGGCTGATATTAAATTTGCGACTAGCAGAAGCTTTGCTTTTGCCTTCTTCGATATAGGTGATTACGCGTTTGCGTATGACCTAATGGATAGGTCATGGATATAGGATATACTATATGATTCTATTTGGAAATAGCTATACTATATTTTCCGCAGATTGCTGAGCTTTTTGTCATTGCGAGGAGCTGCTTTAGCTCCGTGGCAATCTAGCTTGTTGCGTGGTTCTTCATTATTAAAGGGGTTTCATTGTGCGGTTGCAATAAGCTCTTGCGCGCAGTCGCATCATGCGTCTTGAGCTTAAATTAATAGTTCCTTGATATGCTTCAAAGTTTTTAGCCCATTGACGTGCATAACATTCACAAAAATCTTTTGATTCAACGCCTTCAATCGGTCTATATAGTGTTTTTTTCATACACCGAGTGTATTCATGGCCAGTTGTTTCAATTATATTTCTGCAATCATTGTAGAATGTGTAAAGTATCTCTTCCTTTGATGCTAGGGAGCCAAGGTTTAGCCTACCGTCCAAATATTTTGCAGCATAGCACTCGCAATCATAGTAACGACTTAGTTTTAAGGTGCTTTGACAATGTTCCAACATTGCATTGGCTTCATCCAATTCTTTGTCTGTAATATAGGATAAGTCAGGTAAATCGCCTTCTGCGGCAACAGTTTTATTGTTATCTTTTAAGCATTTATCTATATTTTCATCCATTATTTGCTTAACGCTAGCATCCTTACCAAGCTTCATTCTTGTATCAAGATAGGCTGTGGCTGCGCATTTACAGTTTTTAATAGCACTCATGGTTTCATTTTGAGCGCAGCTATCATAAAAATTTTCAGCTTCTTTTATTTGATCGTCAGATGCTTTAGAAAAAATAGTTTCTTCTTTATCCTGTTTTATATCTTCCATAGGCAACGGAGATAAATCCGTGCTTGCCTCTTGCGAGTATGCGGGGATATTAAAAGAAAACATTGATATAAATAATGCAATTAAAATAAAAGGTTTCATTTTAGAAGCTGTCCTTATGTAAGGTTAACCTCTAGCTTTTTTCCAAAAACGAAACACTGAGCCTGAGCTGTCATATGAGTTTTCATTTTGAGCTTTTAGTTTTTTCATTTTTTCATCAAGATTTCTTGTTTCAGAACTCATAGGGCGGGCTTGCTTACCACTTTTAGTTTGTGCATTTTTAATTTGTGCATTTTGCAGGCGGCGTTGGCGAGCTTTTTCTTCACGTTCTTTTATTTGTGCGCGTAGCTCTTCCGCTTGTTTTTGTGAATATTGGCTTGTGATCAAAATTTGAGATGCTTGCTTTTCCCATTTATCGCGTTGGCTTATTAGGTCGTCAAGTCGCTCTCCAGCAACGGAAAGCTGTTGCTCTAGCATTATTATTTGCATTTTCATGCGTTCTTTTTCTACTGCCGTGGAAATTTCTTTGGCTTCTGTTTTTACAGGAGTTGATTCTTTGACATTTTGCTGTTTTATACCAAAAACACGCTCAAGTTCAGAAACATCAATAACACGACGTTTATTTTGATCAAGTTCAAACGACAATTTGCCACTATTCATTGCGCGTTGCACAGTTGATTTTGACTTGCCTGTCAGAGTAGCTGCTCTTTGTGCGCCAACTTTTGCCATGATTTCCCCCATAGGTTCATTAGTAATAAATAAGATATATACTAAATATCATGGGCTATTCTTTTGATACAAGTATCATTAACATTATAAATGCATCTATCCACAATTCACGTTACCTAATGCATTTAGGCTGCTTCTTTGTCAATCACCTGATTTAAGCGGCGTGTAAGGTTTTGCCATTGTGAGCCAGAGAATAGATGTGCATAGAGGAATGGAAGCCAGCCCTTTGCTCTCCATTCAAGAAAAACCTTATCATCAAGCTCTGCAAATTTCTTTTCATCGATAATGCGAAAGCCAGAGAAGTTGATTCGGCGGTTTCCAGATATATTTATTTGCGCCTCACGTTCAATAAGAAGGCCGCTATCTGCTATTGCCTTGCTGAATTCAAGTGTTTGCACAGAAGCCGCATGGTATGATTTGCAAAATTCCAAAGCATTATTGGCAAGATCGCTGGGCTTACCCTCTGCGTTAAAAAATGGCTGCTCGGTACTTGTTTCAACAATTTCAGAGATATTATCGATACAAAGCGTTAACTGATCGCTATCTGGTAATTCAGAGAAAATAAACGGATAGCGTCTTATATATGCAGGGATATATGCTCGCTCATCCCAATTGCCTTGTGCATCAATGAACAGGTTTTCATTATCACGTAATCCTAAAATAGCAACGGGGGTTGCGTTTTCATCTGGGCTGAATGCTATTGGGTAGTTATGCGATATTTGCGGCATTTCGATCATATTTACAGGAACGGCGTTAATCTCTCTAGTGAAATTAAAGCCAAAATTTTTCTTCAAAGAAAGATTGTTATGTTTTTTTGCATCAAGAGGCATAGGCTTTTTATAGAAGAGTGGTAGTTGCGATGTCTTTTGTGTATCTGAATTATTTTTGTTATTTATTTTGTCTTTGTTAGCCATGGTAATCCTCATATATAAAATTTGAACTGGGGGGATGATATAAAAAAAATAGAGTTTTGGGAAATGATTTTTAATCTATTTATTTGTTGATTGTTCTAGTCTACTCTCATTTTTATTAATAGTGTCTTAAAATTGGTATTTATTATCTTTTAATAGGTTAAAAAATCGGATAGGTTTTGGCTGATTGCCTAAATTATAAATAAATAGAAAAGAGTGTTTTATGCATATTGGAATGGTTGGAACGGGTTATGTTGGCTTGGTTTCAGGTGTGTGCTTTGCAGAATTTGGCCACACAGTTATTTGTGTTGATAAAGATGAGGGCAAGATTAATAGCCTGAAAAACGGCGATATCCCTATATATGAGCCTGGCTTAGAGGAGCTTTTGAAACGTCAAATTGATGCGGGGCGAATTAAATTTACGACTGATATATCCGAAGCCGTTAAAGGCGCACAAGCTGTATTCATTGCCGTTGGAACGCCCTCGCGCCGTTATTGCCGTGATGCTGATTTATCATATGTTTATGGCGCAGCGCGTGAGATTGCCGAAAATCTTGAAGGCTACACCGTTGTGGTGAATAAATCGACTGTGCCTGTTGGCACTGGGCGCGAGGTAGAGCGTATTATGCGCGAAGAAGCCCCTGATGCTGATTTTAATGTTGCATCAAATCCTGAGTTTTTGCGTGAAGGAGCGGCTATTGACGACTTTATGCGCCCTGATCGTGTGGTCGTTGGTACATGCACAAGCCGCGCCCAAGATGTTATGAGCGAGGTCTACCGCCCATTATATCTTAATAAGACTCCCATAGTTTTTACAAAACGTGAGACCGCCGAAATCATTAAATATGCAGCCAATGCTTTTCTTGCTACTAAAATTACATTTATTAATGAAATAGCGGATCTTTGCGAGAAGGTCGGCGCAGATGTGCAGCAAGTTGCCAGAGGCATAGGTATTGATGGGCGCATTGGCTCTAAATTTTTAAATGCAGGCCCTGGATATGGCGGTTCATGTTTTCCTAAAGATACATTGGCGTTAACCCGCGCTGGGCAGAAATATGGCGCGCCGCAGCGTATTGTAGAGGCTGTCATCTCAGCTAATGAAGATCGAAAAGCCCGCATGGCAGATAAAATTATTGCTGCATGTGGCGGCGATGTTAGGGGTAAAAAAATAGGAATACTCGGCGTGGCTTTTAAGCCAAATACCGATGATATGCGCGATGCTCCTGCTTTGACGATAATTCCAATATTACAGCAGGCTGGCGCAGAAGTTCTAGCTTATGACCCCGCAGCAATGAATAGCGCAAAAGAGCTTATTAGTGATGTTTCTTGGCAGGATAATGCCTATGATGTGGCTAATGGCTCTGATGTTGTTGCCATCATGACAGAGTGGAACGAGTTCCGCGCTCTTGATCTTAAGCGCATACGTAGTGAAATGTCTGGTAATATTATTGTTGATTTGCGTAATATTTACAACGCAGACGAAATGCTGGATATGGGTTTCCATTATATTTCTATAGGGAGATAGAATTAAGTCATGTCACCTAAATTACTTTCTCATCATGGCGCTCTTTGTAATATGATTCGCCGTATAGCGGTGGAAGCTGGTGAGCTTATACTTGAATATGCTGATGGTATAAAGGATATGCAGGCAAGCTCTAAGGATGATGGTTCGCCCGTGACAAAGGCAGATCAAGAAGCCGAGCGTTTGATAGAGGCGCGTTTATTAGCTATTTTACCTGATATTCCCGTTGTTGGTGAAGAATCATTTGCCAGTGGCACGCGCATTGATTTTTCCAAACATGACTATTTCTGGCTGGTTGATCCACTTGATGGAACAAAGGCATTTATTGCTGGTCAGCCTGATTTTACAGTTAATATCGGGCTTATCCATAAAAATGAGCCGATATTAGGTGTTATCTATGCTCCTGAAAAGGGCGAGCTTTACTCTGGTTTTTGCGGTGATATTACAAAAGCTAGCCGATATTTCGAAGATAGCGACACCGAAAAAGACATGCGCGTGCGCTCTATGCCTAAGCAAGGCATTACGGTAATGTCTAGTAATTATCATGGCGGCTCGGTAATGCAAGATGCTTTGCTGGATAGCTTTAAGGTTAAGAAAATTATTCGTAAATCTAGTTCACTTAAAATTTGTGATGTTGCAAATGGTAAGGCTGATTTATATCCCCGCTTTGGCCCGACTTGTGAGTGGGATACAGCCGCAGGCCATGCTATATTACGCGCAGCAGGCGGTGATATAATGGATATGAGCGGCAAGTCACTCACATATGGCCGCGATCATCCCGACTTGCTAAACCCGAATTTTATTGCGGCTTCTGGTGATATTTTAAATAGCGGAATCTTTGAATAGTATAAAACTTGTTACTTTAGAGATTCAAAACTTGTTCTTTTTTCTAAATTATGGTTATAATTTCATATGCATTATTTTATAAAAAACATACGTAAGTTTATTGTCATATCTTCACTGGCTTTGGTCATATTGGGAGCTTTGGGATATGCCTCCCTTTCATTGCAGGCTGAACTTCCCTTTGATCCCAAGGAAGAGGCCGCAAAATCTGCTGATGAGTATGCGGATAAAAAGGCGCAGGGTAATTTGGGGGATATTGACATTGAGTCTATTGCCTTTCCTAATGATAAGCAAGGATGTGCAACTAAATCCGCAATGTTCTTTGCGATGTCTTTGAAGTATAAATCTGGTGAAAATATTGAGGATGTTATAACAAATAAAATTTTTGCACCTTTGATTGAGGGGGTTTATGAAAAAATTAACAAAAACGGTTTTGAAACAGCTACTTTAAATAATATGAAAGATTATCAGAGCTGTATTGCAGCGGCAAAACCTAATAAAAACCCTAGTAAGGAATATGATTTAGCTCTTAAACATAATGCTTGTGGTAAGTTGAATGCAGCCCTTCTTGAAACTCTTTATGCTATTAAGCAGAGACAAAGTGTTGGCATGATTATAAGTAAATATGAAAACGTAGATGCTGATTTTTATGATACTCCATATGCGGAAATACAAAATCCCATCATGTTGCTTGTCGGTAGATTGTACCAATCTTCTAAAAATCAAGAATATGAGGAGAGCGTTCAAATGGCCTCTGCCATTAGCGTTGCTTGCTATGGATCATAATTTAAGTTAACAATCACACAGTGTCATTTCGAATGATTTCATAGCAAGAGGAGAAATCTTATTAAGCTGCAACATTTAAGATCTCTCCACTAGCATGCTTGAGATGACAAGTACTGTCCTAATTCTTAATTAAAATTACTATATATTCATTATTTTGTATCAAAACTTACCCCTTGCGCCAAAGGCAGCTCAGAGGAATAATTCACCGTAGAAGTCATCCTGCGCATATATGCTTTCCAGCTATCAGAGCCGCTTTCACGTCCACCGCCTGTTTCTTTTTCACCGCCAAATGCACCGCCAATTTCTGCGCCGCTTGTGCCTATATTAACATTAGCAATGCCGCAATCACTGCCCGTTTCACTGGTGAAGATTTCCGCTTCTCTGACATCATTGGTGAATATGGATGAGGATAGCCCTTGCGGAACGGCATTTTGCCGCGCTATTGCCTCGCTAAAATCGCTATATTTGAAGATATATAATATGGGCGCAAAGGTTTCTTCCATAACATTATTAACATCGCCAAGCATCTCGACAATGGCAGGGCGCACATAATGGCCTTTATCATCTAAAATGCGCCCACCTCCGCTTATAACTCCCCCGTCAAGGCTTGCCCTGTTAAGCGCGTCTTCCATGTTTAGATAAGCCTGCTCATCAATTAAAGGGCCAACCAGCGTTTTGCTATCCATCGGATCGCCAATGATAAGCCCCTCATATGCGCTTTTCAAACGTGGGATCAACTCATCGTAAACATCTTCATGCACGAATAGTCGCCGCGTGCTGGTGCAGCGTTGCCCACAAGTCCCAACCGCGCCAAATACTATGCCTTGAAAGGCAAGATCAAGGTCAGCGCTAGGTGCAACGATAATGGCGTTATTACCGCCTAGCTCAAGTATAGAACGCCCGAAACGCTGTGCCACGCGCGGAGCAACGGCGCGTCCCATTGCTGTGCTGCCTGTTGCGCTGATAACGGGAACGCGCGTATCATCAACCATAGCCGCGCCAATATCACGCTCACCGATTATTAGCTGTGATACCCCTTCGGGGGCATCCGTCCCGAATTGCTCGCAGGCTTGTTCGAATAATTTCTGGCAAGCCAGAGCGGTTACAGGGGTTTTTTCGGATGGTTTCCAAATAACGCTATCCCCGCATATAATGGCAAGAGCGGCGTTCCATGCCCATACAGCTACGGGGAAGTTAAATGCACTTATAATGCCGACAACGCCGATTGGCTGCCAAATCTCGCGCATTTTATGCTCGGGGCGTTCTGAAACTATCGTAAGTCCATAAAGCTGGCGCGATAAGCCTACGGCGAAATCACAAATATCTATCATCTCTTGAACTTCGCCAAGCCCCTCTTGATATATTTTGCCACATTCAAGAGTAACAAGCGCGGCTAGAGCTTCTTTATTATCGCGCAATATATCGCCAAATATACGTATAAGCTCACCGCGCCGAGGGGCAGGAACGCTGCGCCATGCTTTGAAAGCATTCACGGAAAGCTCAACCTTACGGCTAACATCATCTACACTATCACATGAAACACTGGCAATTTTCGCGTCATCAATAGGACTGAAAACATCCAAATTTCCACCGCTTAAAACAGATTTATCCAAACCAAGTTGCTTATATATTTGCTTTTTATTCATGGCTTTTGTTTCTCCTAAATTCATATATAAGGGTAGCATATATTCTGCTAAACTCATAACAACGCTTTCGCAAGGTGATATAGATATTATGCATGAAACTCTCTACCTAACACATATACTTTTTATTCTAGCCGCGGCGGTGTTAATTGTTCCGTTTTTTCAAAAAATTGGACTAGGCTCTGTGCTAGGATATCTTGCTGCGGGCGCGGTTATTGGCCCTTGGGGATTTGGAATTATAAACCAAATCGAAGAAGTTAGCCATATAGCCGAATTTGGCGTGGTCTTCTTGCTATTTATTATTGGGATAGAGCTTAACTTCACTCGCTTATCTGCTATGAAACGTGCGGTTTTTGGCTTGGGAGCTACCCAACTTATATTTACCGCCATGATATTTACCGCTATTGCATTATTTTTTGGCATCTCCAAGGAAAGCGCAATCATTATAGGTTTTGGCTTAGCCCTTTCCTCCACCGCCTTCGGGCTTCAAATATTAACGGAGAGGAATGAGTTAAAAACCGTTGCAGGCCAGACATCTTTTTCAATACTTTTGCTGCAAGATTTAGCAGTAGTGCCGCTGCTAACCATGGTGTCATTTTTAGCGCATGAGCAAACACAAATTGAAAATGTTGGTTTTGCATTATTGGAGACTATTATTGTCATTATTGCAGTAATTTTAGCAGGTAGATTCCTTTTAACGCCCGCCTTACGCCTTATAGCGCGTAGCCATAATGCAGAGCTATTTATCGCTGCGGCGGTTCTCGTTGTACTGGGCACTGCATGGTTAATGGAAGAAGTTGGCCTATCCATGGCTCTTGGTGCATTTTTGGCAGGTCTAATGCTTGCCGATTCACATTATCGCCATCAAATAATCGCAGATATCCAGCCATTCCGCGGAATCCTCCTTGGTCTGTTTTTCATGTCTGTCGGAATGTCGGTGGATTTTGGTCTACTTATGCAAAAGCCGCTATTAATTGCTGCGTTCGTTATAGCATTATTAAGCATTAAAATATTGGTGCTTTGGTCTATATGCAGAATTGCAAAAATCGGCAAGGGGACATCTTTACGAGTTTCAATGCTGCTATCACAAAGCGGCGAGTTTGGCTTTGTTTTATTTGGGCTTGCACTAGCCATGGGGATAATGGAAATCGAGTTATTCCAAATACTAACTCTAATCATAGCCATGAGCATGATTACAACGCCATTTATGAGCATTGCAGGAGAGCGGGTAGAAAAACTATTAAGGCAGGGCAAAATACAAAATCAAGATCTTGAAAAACCAAATGGAGAACCATTTATAATCATAGCAGGGTTTGGACGCGTTGGGCGGCGCGTGGCAAAAATCCTTGATAGCGGTGATATTAGATATATCGCGCTGGATAATGAGCCTGACCTAGTTACACGAGAACGAGAAAATGGATTTTCTGTTATCTATGGAAATGCGGGACGCTTTGATGTCTTAAATTCTGTTGGCGCAGCGCAAGCAAGCGCGATTGTTATAACTATTGATACACCCATAACAACCGAGAGATTAGTCCACATCATACGCGAAAAATACCCTAAAACCCCTATTTATGTAAGGGGCAAGAACAAAGAACATTGTGAAGCACTATATGAAGCAGGGGCAACCATGCCAGTTTCCGAAAATTTGGAAGCAAGCATAAAACTTGCCAGCGCAGCACTTACTATTAGCGGTGTTTCCGATGATAACACCGACATCTTGCTGGATAATTTCCGTAAAAAATATTATAGCGGTCTTAGGTAGCATTTTACATTTAGCTCTGCTACAAAGCACTGCAAATATAATATTAAGAGCAATTTATGAGTGACCTATTATTAAGTGTTGAAGATGCTGGTGTTTTAATCGCGGGTAAGCCGTTTTTTGATGGCTTGACCTTTCATATCCATTCGGGGCGGAAAATTGCGCTTGTCGGTAAGAATGGCGCGGGTAAGACTACGCTTATGAATATCATCACGGGAGAGCGTGAAATTGACGATGGACGCAGGTTCTTATACCCCAATACAACTACTGGATATATGAGGCAAAAGGCCGATATTACAACAGGCAAAACCGTACGTGATTACGTCTTTGAAGGCTTGAATGATGAGCTGGAAGAATGGGATATAGATTACCGCATAGAGATGGTTATAGCCCCCCTACACCTTAATGTTAATGATCGCCTTGAGAATTTGTCAGGCGGACAATTGCGCCGCGCTTGTCTTGCCCGTGCGCTTGTCGAAGAGCCAGACATTCTCTTGCTTGACGAGCCGACAAACCATATGGATATGGAGCTTATCGAATGGCTGGAAAATTATATCAATAATTATCGCGGGGCAGTTATTATTGTCTCGCATGATCGTAGGTTTTTGGCAAATACTACGGATCGGGTTTTCTGGCTGGATCGCGGTAAGCTTAGAACTGCGCCAAAAGGCTTTGCACATTTTGAAGAATGGTCAAGCGATATGCTAGAGCAAGAAGGACGCG
>JAMONE010000148.1 GCA_027066695.1 Micavibrio sp.
TATTTTTCTTGCGGCGCTTAACATTAACATTTTTCCGCGCCTGTAAATGCGCTTTGGCAGGATCGTAAGATTGGCTCTTTTCTACTAAATCCCAGCTACCGTCTACATCTAATAAATCTTCGCTATCAATTTTTTTGTTAGCGGTGACAATTTGAGGTTTGCTTGATAAGTCGGGCATAGGTAGGGTTTCTACGCAAGAAGCCAGAAATAAAATACATAGACAAGAAAGCGATATTCTTAACATATTCCCCTCGAAAATCTCTTGATAAGGCGGACATAACGCTCTGGCTTGCGAGATATAGCTATATGTAATAATAGCAAAAATACCCACAGCACAGTAAGCACAACTGGCGGAATTCCAATTGCTATGCCGCCATAACCTATTGCTCCCATTATCGCAACAATAGCAATAATGATGATGCTTGCCCAGTGTACTGGCACGCCTGCTTCAATGAAATGATGATGGAAATGCCCGCGATCAGGCGCAAAAGGATCTTTGCCAGCGCGAACGCGGCGATAAAATTGTGCGCATGTATCAAATATAGGAAAGCCGATGATCCATGCAACTGCAATCGGCTCTAGCGGTGCGGCTTCGTTTCTGGCCAGCAGAACAGCAAACCACGCGATGCAAAGCCCTAAAGACATGCTGCCTGCATCGCCTAGGAAAAGGCTGGCTTTTCTGCGCCAAGGGTTGCGCATATTAAACACTAAAAACCCTGCCAAGCAGGCGATTAAAAGGGCAAGAACGCTGGCATAGGAAAACCAACCAGCAGCAATAGCAGCGATCATAAACCAAGAGAATATAGCAACGCACACGCCGCTTGCCAGTCCGTCCATACCATCCATTAAGTTAATAGCATTAATGAGTAAGACGATAGCGATTATAGTAAAAGGGTAGGACATAAAGCCTGTCCACACTACGCCAAGCCCAAATAGATCACCAAGATATGCGGCTTGGACATTGCCCATAAATGCAATTAGGCATGCCACAAGCAAGTGAATAAAAAACTTTATTTTTGCATGTATTGAGATTTGATCATCTATCGCGCCAGAAACAAGCAAAATGATTAAGGATACATAGAGCGGCCAGTATTGTTGTAAGTCAACAATGCCAGTGACTACGCCCAAAACCATAAATATGGTAAATATAATCAATCCACCAATAGGAGGAATGGCTTTGCCGTGCTGCTTTCTATGGTCAGGTGTATCAACAATGCCAAGCATCCTTGCCAGCTTTCGAAAAGGCATAACAAGGATAACAACCAGCGCAAATGCAATTGCTGGCGGAATAAATACAGATAAATTCAAATACTCAAACATTTATGAAATGCATCTCGACCAATTTTTATAAAGACCGAGTTTAGCACATTAAAAATGAGAGATACCAGAGGCATTACTCACCATTAACATTCCATCCAAAGAAAATTTTGATAAGGGTAGGGGGGTTATTGTAGCTCACCTAATATGAAGCTGAATGTACCTTCAATTTCGCCGCCAATCAGGAAAACTGTGGCACTAATGGCTACGGCTATAGAGGCTCCTATTAGTCCATACTCAATCGCTGTTGCGCCGCTTTCATCACCGATATATTGTTTTAAAAAACTTATCATGCCCCAACCTCATATTGTTATTATTTTAAGTACGTATAAATTAACTATATATAAGAAATGATAATATTTGGTAAACATCAGCGAGAAAATCTATTGGGGGAAAGAGCGGTCAACATATCGTTGGATACATTGAATCCTGAGCCAAGGAGCATATCGGCTAATATATTGGCTGATATTAGAGTGCTTAATATACCGTGTGAGCCATGAGCTACAGAGATATATGTTCCCTTGCTTAACTGTCCAACAACTGGGAAATGATCCCTTGATGCGGTGCGTACGGCGGCGCGGCTGCCTATTACAGTATAAGAATCTTTGAGTGATGGGACATCTTCAAATAATTTTTCTAAATTAGTTAGGTTGTCTTCTGGGCGAATTTCACTATGGCTAAGCCATGGCTGGAAGGTTGCGCCAAGCACA
>JAMONE010000149.1 GCA_027066695.1 Micavibrio sp.
ATCCACATCTCAAATCAAACACCATAAGGTGGGTCAATTTTAGACGCGCTTTTACCCATCTAATGGGTCAATATTGCACGCGCGTTAACAGACGAGTGCTCTTGCGAGAATCTTCTAAAATATGACGAATTTTTTCAAATTGCTTGCGAGTTATATCGCTAGGGTAAGTATGTGACATTTAAATCTCCAAAGTTGCCTAAGGAAGTATAGCAGATATCAAAAAGATTTTAAACAGGTTCTTACTGCATATCAAAACTTTTTACTGTAAGCCTAAGATTGTTCAGTTTGATGCGTTATGCAAAGCTGAATTTTGCATTTAATAAAATTAATCTCTTTTATGTGGCGTAGGCTATATCATATCGCTTGAACACCTATATATTAAAGCGTCTCTAAGCAGTTTTAATGTTAGCCAAAAATATTTCAACCTCTTCATTTAATGCTACGGATTTTTCATTTAAGTCATCTGCCGCAGTTTTCAAACCAATTGAAGAAGTCTTTACACTCTCGGATGATTTTGTAACGCCAGATGATACTTCAGAAACTTCACTTACATTATCTGCTGCGCCTTGCGTGCTTCTTACTATTTCATCCATAGCAGCGGTGTGTTCCTCCATTGCTGCGGAAATAGATGTTGAAATCTCACTTATGCTTCCAATTGTTTTAGAAACTTCAGAAATAAGGCCGACAACTTGTTGTGATGATTTTTGTGTAGAATTGACTTGTGTTTCAATTTCCTCGGTTGCAACAGCTGTTTGTGATGCTAAAGCTTTAACTTCTGATGCGACAACAGCAAATCCCTTTCCCGCATCGCCAGCACGCGCCGCCTCAATGGTGGCATTAAGAGCAAGCAGGTTAGTTTGCTCGGCAATATCTTTAATCATAACAACAACTTCACCAATTTTATCGGAATTATCCTTTAGTCCTAATATTGATTTATTGGCCTCTTCAACTTTAATAACTGCCTCAGATGCAATATTACTTGCCATGGAAATTTGTAGCACAATCTCTTTTATAGAGGCTAACAGCTCCTGAGATGCAGCGGCAACTTTGTTAACATTTTCAGATGCTGTTTGCGATGCTTTGCTTAATAATTTAGATTGTGAATCTCCATCATTAGCAACAACGCCTAAACCATCAGATATATTGGACATTTCTTCAATAGCCTCTGAAATTTTAACAAAAAATTGAATAACATTTTTATCAAAATTATCAGTCATGAGCATTAAGCGATTTGAAAAATCTTTTTGAGATTGTTCAAAAGCATCCGCAGTAGAGTTTATAGATTTAGAGCCCATCAAAAGGCTTCCATGCATTCCCTCCTCCATGATACGGCGAAAATATTTACCTTTATTAATGTAGTCCATAACAGCCGTGGACTCACGAACAAAGGCATCAATATAATCAATCATAATATTAGTAGATTGTTGCAGCTGCTCAATATTTCCGCCATCAGAGATATGTAGGACGCGAGCCTCAAAATCACCAGCTTTAAGTCTGTCTAATACATTAACTGTACGTGAAATTTCTTTTATAGACTTTTGAATTAATACCACCGCAACCAAAAGTAATAATAAAACCACAGGCACTACCATTTTAATCGGTACTAACTCAGCATAAACGTCAACCCCTAAGATTATAATCAAAAAAACTAAAATTATTTGAGATTTAGATAGAGAAGATAAATTCATCATATGACATACCTTTTTCTTCAAGAATATTTAAAAGCATATTGTAAGAAGCATCCATACCGCCTTTACGGCTGTTATGCTTTTTTTCTTCACCGAGAAGTTTTTCATATAATGGGCTAACCACATTATCTATAACACCAGCCTTGGGAACTCTGCGACTGGAATGGTAAGAAATAGTACTGCCAGAAACATCAAATGTTGGGGTGACATGAGCAAAAACCCAGTAATGTCCACCATTTTTTGTCATGTTTTTAACATAAGCGAATATCTCGCTACCTGCGCTAATCTCGTCCCATAACAGTTTAAAGACGCAACGCGGCATATCGGGG
>JAMONE010000150.1 GCA_027066695.1 Micavibrio sp.
TGAAAGCGATGAAGATTTCGTGACTTACTTGCTGGAGAGTGAAGGGGTGGCTTGCGTTCATGGCGCAGCGTTCGGCTTTTCACCATATTTTCGCATCTCATACGCCACTAGCACTGAAAACCTAACCGAGGCTTGCGCGCGCATTAAACGAGCTTGTGCCGCTTTGCATTAAAGATCACAGCATTCAAGAGCTTCTAATTCATGCTGAGGTTCTGCGTGTTGCTCTATGTGTTTTGTAATTTTCTTCTCAACCCGAAATTTTAAACTTTTGGGGGTATTAAACGTCTTGCCTAAATCCTCATATGCATAATTGTCTTCATCTTCAAATATTAGGTCAATAAGTTTTTTTGAATCTTCTTCCAGTGTAGAGCGTATCTCTTCGAATAATTCGGGATGTTTCTTTGCCATTTGCCTTATATTGTAAAAAGGGCTTTCCGAACACATGAATATTTTTCTTAATGTGGGCTTGTCTAAGTCTAATTTTGTTTCAAGTTCAGTAATCGCTGATGATCTGGTGTTACTTACACTTTTAATGGCTATGTTGAGCTGCTTGGATATTTGATTCACTGTTGCGCCATTAAATGATAGAGATATAACTTGCATCTGTCTTTTTGAAAGATGTTTTTTTGCCTGAATAAGTAGCTGTTCTTTTTGATGAAGCTGTTCATCTATTTTATTTTCAGGAGGAGGGCTTTCTTCCTTTTGTCTTTTTTTAGGTTTTGCTTTTAGCGTTAATTGGGTAGCGGCGTATTCTTCTGTTATTCCTAATCGCTCAATGATATCTTCTTTGCTATAATAATCAGGCAGTTTTCTAATGATATAGTTTATACCTTTACTAAGTGCTTTAAGCATAAGATTTTTATAACCGTTAAAATCTGATTCTGCTATTTCCTCAAGGGTAAATTTTCTATGAGCTATTTCTCCGCGAGATATTCTAACTCTAAGGGGTTCTTCAATGTTAAACCTAGCTTTCGCAGATAGATTTTTTTTGTTCATTTTCGCACGATTAGGCAGTATTACATCTTCATAAGCACTTCCATAAAGCAGTTTTTCTAAAATAACTTTATGTCTTAGATCGTGATCTTTTCCTTTTATGCGGATAAGAGAAACTTCATAAGGAACTGCGCCCAAAAGGTGCGATTTTCTTATTGCTTGTAGTTGCTCTTCATTTGTTATTTTTTGATTTAAATCCATAACCAACCCATTTTTTATTATTTCTAACATAAATCATGGGTAATATGCAAATGTTTTAATATTCTTGCGCGGTTAGATATCTGTCAGCTTCTAATGCAGCCATGCAGCCCATTCCTGCGGCAGTAACAGCTTGTCTATAAATGTGATCTGCAACATCACCCGCAGCAAATACTCCGTCAATGGAAGTAGCGGTTGAATCGGGAGCGGTGTCTAAATAGTTATTTTCATCCATATCCAGCTTACCCTTGAATAACGCCGTAGCAGGGGCGTGGCCAATAGCAATAAACACACCGTCTTTTTGAATTTCTTGCGTCTCGCCTGTTTTGGTGTTTTTAAGCCTTAAGCCTGTCATGCCGCTTTCATTGCCTAGTATCTCTTCAATTGAATGATCCCAAAGCACTTCGATTTTTTCATTATCAAATAAGCGTTTTTGCAAGATGCGCTCAGCTCTAAGTGAATTGCGCCTATGGATAAGGGTTACTTTAGAGCAAAAGTTAGTCAGGAATAACGCCTCTTCAACGGCAGTATTACCTCCGCCGACTATGGCAACTTCTTTGCCGCGGAAGAAAAATCCATCACATGTTGCGCAAGCAGAAACGCCGCGCCCTTGAAATTCTTTTTCAGACGGCAAGCCAAGCCATTGCGCTTGCGCCCCTGTTGCTATAATAACCGTGTCGCCACTATATATATCGCCAGCATCGCCGATGGCTTTAAATGGCCTAGATGAGAAATCAACTTCCTTGATATAGTCATTTATAATATTTGCGCCGACATTTTCTGCTTGAAGCTTCATTTGCTCCATGAGCCATGGTCCGTCG
>JAMONE010000151.1 GCA_027066695.1 Micavibrio sp.
CGATCTGACCAGTTCTGCGAACAATGTCGCCCTCTTTGATCTCGCGGTCACTACCGAACAGCACCACACCGACATTATCAGCCTCAAGATTAAGAGCCATGCCCTTAATACCGCTGGCAAATTCAACCATCTCACCAGCTTGAACATTATCAAGACCATAAACGCGCGCCACGCCATCACCAATAGATAGAACCTGACCAATTTCCGCAACATCGGCAGATGCGCCAAAATCCGCGATTTGTTTCTTTAGAATATCCGAAATTTCTGCTGCTTTAATTTCCATTTACACTACCTCTTTCAAGTTTTGAATATTATTTTGATTTGAACCTTGTTTTAAAGCCGAGCTTAAACGCTCTAGCTTACGGCGAACCGAATCATCTACCATATGTGAGCCGATAGTAACGATCATTCCGCCTAATATTTCAGGGGCGACCACTGTTTCGACTAAGACGCTAGAGCCTATAACCACTGACAATTTTTTCTGGAATTCTTTTTCCTGCGTTGCGCTAAGTGGTGTGGCGGTTTCAACGCGGACAGACACCTCACCAGAGCGCACAGATACAGCCTTATCATATGCTTTAATAACACCAAGAAGCGCACCTAAACGACGGTTTTGCACTAACACGCCAAGGAAATTTTGAGTTAACTTATTAAATTTAGCTTTCTTTGCGAGATCACTAATAACTTTTCCCTGAGCCTGCTGGGAAATAAGTGGGGATGATATTACATAGGCAAGCTCATCAGAGCTATTAACCATTGCTTCAATTTCACGGAAATCCTTTTGAACATCTTTAACTGACGATGCTTTTTCCGCTAGATCAACAAGCGCACCCGCATAGCGGGATAGAACAACAGAAGAAATCGAAGAGGACGATGTCATATATTAAGCCCTTATATTTTTACACATTTAAATATATTGGTGGGAGGATTAGCACAACATTTACGCAATGACAAGTATAGTCTTGCCAAATTCAAATATTTTTCTAATTAAACATAGAAACCATACTAGGGGGAATGTAATTCCAATCCATAAAACCATAGCTTTCAGGATATAAATACATAGCTATTGCGCGGAATATTAAAATATGCGCTACATATATCTCTAGCGTCCTGCGCCCCATAAATTGTATGAGGCAAATAACAGAGCGTGCCATATGCCTCTCGGCATCAACATATATCGCTGGCTTAAAATTCCAGAGTATAAACCCAATAAGGGAAAAACCGATCATCATAAATACAGCCTGATACCCCGATACAGAAGGCAACATCACTCCTTGAATAATAAAGAAAGAGAAAAACGATATTCCTGCAAATATTTTCAAATATTGTGGTTCAATACTCTTTTGCACCTCCTCCTTATTACGCAGCATATATCCAACAAGAACAAATAGCATAGCCATTGAGCCATACTCGAATAATACCGCGCTCGGCAAAGTAAGGAACAATAATACAAAATACATTCCACGCAAACCATCCGCAGAATAGAAACTCCGCGCCACCGTACCACGCCTGATATATCGAAAGATAATAATAGTAAATAATATATTTAACGGTAGTAAAAATTGCCCAGCCACAACCCCCGAAGCAGCAATAAGCACTCCGCCAATCCATAAGCTCTTGGGTATATCCGCAGATTTAGAATAACCAATAAGAAAAAACCATATTGGCACACATAAGCGTCCAACAACCCTAAACCACATCTCGTCAGGATAGAAATGATGCCCGACATGATCTGTAATCATAAGAATAATAGCCAATGCCTTTAGTAAGTCATATGATGTTAATTCCTTAGGAAGATTGCTTGGTAACATTTTAATCATAAAAATTATCTTTATACTTTGAATTTACTATAAAAAACATACTATACTGCGCATGTAATAATTTGGACAAACTAAAAAAATAATGATGCTCAAAATTATACAGTATAACAACCTTAATCGACACTACATATCAAACATAGATAAATCGACTAATTCAAACTCAAATAAATTATATCCATCATAGCCCAACAACAAAGCAAATAACTTGAACATAACTAGATGAATCACATAGACTTCAAGCGTATTTCGGCCACAAAACCTAATAACACCACCTAACAAATTTGGAACTATATTAGTAAGCTTAGGGTATTCACTACTCTTAAAACTAGGTAAAATTATGTTAACTAGCAAAACACCTGATATAAGAAAGGTGAATTGATTCACTGAAAAACCAAAAAATAATTGCTGAGAAATTATAAATGACACAAAAGAAAAAATCATAAACCCTCTAATAAAACTATCATTATAATCACCTTGCCCTTCCCCCCTATTACGCACAAAGTAACCGTACATAGTCATAATAAACGCAGAAGTACCATACTCAAACAAAATCGAAGTAGGTATGATTAGAACCAAAAGAATTGCCGATATAACATAAATATGAGTTTTGCTTTTCATATAGTGCCTAATCACAAAATCGATGCTTAAACGTAGAATAATCATTGTTGCAAGTATGTTCAGAGGAAATAATGATATTCCCGACACAAAATTTGCAAAAACTAAAATAACACCACCACTCCACATTTTTTGAGGAAGATCCCGTGTTCGAGCATAACCGATAAGGAAAAACCAAATAGGCACACAAAGACGACCGATAGTGCGAAACCACAATTGCTCTGGAAAAAAGTAATAACCTATGTGATCTACAACCATAAGCAGCAAAGCTAAAGTCTTTAATAAATCGTAAGAAGTTATATTTTGCGGGAGGATTCTAACAACCATTCCAACATCAGCTTTCGTGTATTTTACAAACATATAACAATTATCATAAAAAACTCTGAGGGTCTATGTCGATATAAACTCGTACAGTTGACGGTACTTTCACCGCGCCCACCCAATGAGCCAAAGTTTTTTGAATATTAATAGATTTATCCGCGCGCACTAACAAGCGATAACGATAATTCCCGCGCAACCGAGCCATAGGCGCAGGCGCAGGCCCTAGAGTTTGTATCTGCTTACCTTGCGGCGCTGTGCGCCCCAGCGATACGCCCACGCTTTTAACTATAGCTTCATCCCTGCCCGATATTATAATCCCCGCCAAACGGCTGTATGGGGGCATGTTCGCCGCCTCGCGCTCGGCGGCTTCAACGCCCAAAAATTCATCACGGTCACAGCCAGCCATAGCCTTCATAATACGGTGATCAGGCATCCAGCTTTGCAGCAATACCTTGCCCTTTTTCTGCTCACGCCCAGCGCGTCCCGCCACTTGATGAAGCACTTGATAGCTGCGCTCTGCCGCGCGTAAATCACCACCCTTTAAACCAAGATCAGCATCAACAACGCCCACAAATGTAAGGTTAGGAAAGTGATGCCCCTTCGCAATAATTTGCGTCCCGACAATAATATCGACCTCGCCAGCAATAATTTCGCCCAGCATAGCCTTCATATCCTCATTCGTTGCCGCCATATCACTGGCCAAAATCATAATGCGCGCATCGGGAAAATTGACCTTGGCCTCCTCGAATATCCGCTCCACACCGGGCCCGCAAGCAGCGAAACTGTCCTTATCCCCGCATTCAGGACAATCCTTTGGCACAGGCAGATTATAGCCGCAATGATGGCAGTGCAGCCGCCCGCTGCGCTTATGCTCGACCAGCCAAGCAGTGCAGCGCGGACACTCCATCCGATGCCCACAAGTACGGCACAACGTCAAAGGCGCATAGCCCCGACGGTTCAAAAACAGCAAGGATTGCTCGCCCCTATCAAGAGTTTTTTGCACTTCATCAATCATGGTTTTAGATAGAAAACATTGGCGATCAGGCTTATCAATGCGCAAATCCACCACGGATATATCAGGCAAGATTGCCCCGCCATAACGACTCTGAAGCACAAGGTGCTTGTAACGTCCGTCCCATGCATTAATCATAGTCTCAAGCGAAGGAGTAGCAGAAACTAACACCACGGGAATTTTACCAATCGAGCCACGCACCACCGCCATATCCCGCGCGTTATATATAACGCCGTCTTCTTGCTTATAGGCGGGATCATGCTCTTCATCAACAATTATCAAGCCGAGATTTTTATATGGCAGGAACAAAGCAGAGCGCGCGCCGACAACTACGCGCGTATCACCGCTTACCACTCCGCGCCAAGCCGATTTCCTTTGAGCTGGCGTAAGATGTGAATGCCAAAGCGCAGGAGCGCAAGCGAAACGTGCCTTAAATCGCTCAAGAAAAGCATTCGATAACGCTATCTCGGGCAGTAAAATCACAGCTTGCTTACCCTCTTTTAACGCCCGCGCTACGGCTTCGAAGTAAACTTCCGTCTTACCCGCACCCGTAACACCGTCAAGCAGAGATACACTAAATTTGCCAGAGCTAACGTCATCGCATAGCTCATCCGCGACCATTTGCTGATCCTCCGATAAATCCACTGCGCCATTTTCATACTCAGGGTAAATACATGGCGCAGGGTTAAATACACCAACCTCATCAAGTAATCCCTTATCCGCCATCCCCCGAATAACCGCCGCGCTAACGCTTGCTAAATCTGCAATCTCGGAAGCTATGCGAGTTTTTCCATCGCTCATAATATCAAGTACCTTGCGGCGTTGCGGTGAAAGCTTTGCTGGAATTTCAATATCTTTATTATACAAAAACCCTCGCGCAGGCTTTGGCGGATTAAGCCCGCCGCGCGCACTAAGAGCCATCTTCAATACCAAGCCTTTCGGCGCGAGCGTATAACCAGCAACCCAGTCAATAAAATCCCTATGCTCACGAGGCATAGGGTCAATATCATACTTAGAAATGATGGATTTAAGCTTATCAGGATTAACATCTCCCGAAGCTTCACCCCATACTACACCTATAATTTCACGATTACCCAAAGGCACACAAACATAATTTCCTTGTGTTATATGTAAATTATGTGGCACAATATAATCATAAGCCTTGTCCATCGGATACGGCACAAGAATGCGCATAACATTTTTATCTGCGAAATCACTCGCATCAACGCATTCATTTTTACCCTCAGAAAAAAGCGATTTTTGATCCATATATCACTATGTATCATTTTTATCTTGATAATCACACCGCTTTTCTATAAACCCTTAACATAATGGACAAAAAAACTATGGCAAATGCAAAGGATTTTGATAAGGTTGCACCAGCAAACCTTAAAACGCTTGACGCGACAAAAAAACTTGAACTAGCTTCACTTCATGCAACAAATGATGCTATTTATGAAGCCATTATTAGATCATCTTATCGCAGGGATATAAGATCTGGGAAAATAGATATAACGCCATTAGACATAGATAATTTAATAACCCATGTTTTAGAACAAATAGAATTAGAAGAAAAAGAAAATCTTGAACCATAATAAAAGGAACATAAAGCTATGGCAAATGATCTTTCAATAATTCAGTTTTATGCAACTCAAACATTTCCAAAGCCTCATTTCTATCCGTGATATTTGCTGTTGTGACTATATAGTAATTCCGACTTAAAAAATGACCTATTTCTCTAAATCATCATAAACAGCGATTAATTTTGCACCCCAAACAAGCGCGTATCTTTGCTTTTAATTAATGAAAAAATAAAAACATTGCTTAAAATCTTCTTTTACTTGCATTGTAAATGTGATTGAGGTATGTTCCCCCTCGGTTTCGCAAATTTTATACGAAGCATGCGCCCGTAGCTCAGTTGGATAGAGTGCCTGATTACGGATCAGGAAGTCAGGGGTTCGAATCCTCTCGGGCGCACCATTTCTTTAAAAACGATTCTATATCAATAGCTTGACCCTATTCGAACATGGTGAGCCCGCAAAGTGGGGCATTAACCATGCATAATCCAAGTTATTTGACGTTATCTAGACACAATATCTATTACTTTCGCTGGCCTTTAGTAGACCATAACACAAGACCCAAGCAAGCTACACAGATAAAGATATCGCTACGCACTCGCGATCCTAAAGAAGCCTTGCAGTTATCACGGACATTAGAATACCATGCTAGAGAACTAACGCAGTCTCAGGAACTCCTATATATGAAACATGCCGATATTGTATCCATACTTAGAAGCCACTTCTCCGAAGTACTGGAGCGTCAAAAAGAGCGTATAAAGAATGATGGTGTACTATCAGACAAAAGGATATCTAACATAAAATTAGGGCTAGAGGATGTTAATGCAGCTATTGCTGATAGTCGCGATGAGCTTTATGACTACGCTTTTTGTAAAGGTGATATGCCAGAGGAATTAAGCATTAATGTTAATCTTGAGCCTATTATGGAACGCTTTAAGATAAAATGTAAAGAAGGATCGCACGATCATGATATGTTACGCGAAGAGTATAAGTTTGCTCTACGCAACTACTATCAAGACCTGCTTGAATATAACAAAGGAATACGGAATTATACCCATCTAACCGCTGCTACGGCAACAACAGCCTCTAGCATGAATTACAAGAAGCCAGAAAATAGGCTAGAGAACATTATAGAAAAATACCTCACAGACATGAAGCGTTCAGGTGAATGGTCGGCACGATCAGAGGAAGGGCAGCTAGCAAGTTTTGCGCTACTAACAGAATTTCTTGGCGGTCAATTCGATATACTAAAACTGGATGGTAAGACAGCGAGAAACATTAAAGATGTTCTTTTGAAATTACCGAACAACCGCAATAATATTAAAGCAACGCGAGGGCTTCCCCTGTTAGAACAAATTGAGATTAAGGGGCTCAAGACGCTAGCTACTGGTAGCATCAATAAATATTTACAAGCTTACCAAAGCCTATGTAAGTGGGCTGTACAAAATAATTACATTACGAGCAATCCATTCGAAGGTATGATGCTAAAGAATAAAAAGAAAGACAAACGTAATAAATTCGACAAACTCGAAATTGCTAGTATGTTGACAGAGATTGATCGGGGTAAAGATGGCCTTGCGAAGACCGAGTTTAAGTACTGGGGTGCTCTGATAGCCATATATACGGGAGCCCGCCTAAATGAAATAGCCTCCCTAACAGTAGATGATATCAAACAGAATGCTGATACAGGCATATGGTACTTTGATATTAACGATGAAGATGGTAAGCGCGTAAAGACAGATGCTGCCATTCGTTTTGTACCTATACACTCAGCATTGCTCGATCGTGGATTTATAGAATATGTAGATACAGTGCGGAAGATGCGAGATAGTACGGACAGGCATGACCTGCGCCTATTGCACGAACTTACCTACTGTAACGGCTCACAGTGGGGACGCAAACTAGGGCGATGGTTTAACAATACATTCTTACCTAAAATGAATTTAAAAACAGACAAAAAAGTACTTCACAGTCTAAGACACAGCTTTATTACTTACATGAGCGCACACGGAGCAGAGAGCAGCACCATTAAAGCATTGGTAGGGCATGAGGCTGGTACAGTTACCGAAGGTGTATACACGGACTACGGACTCGATCATTTACCAGCGTTTAAAGATGCTATTGAGAAGCTGGAGTATTAACTTTTTGTTTGCTGAATAGGCTTTTACCATATGGAGCTTGTACAGTGAGTCTGTATGTTCTTATGGGGGTAAGGTGCTCAAACTAAAACCATTGGCCTGTACGGTACTGTATTCGCCAAGAAACAACTATGTATGATCTTAGCACACTTACGTTTTATTGTAAAGACTTTTTTTTGGTGCACTTGACGGATTCCACCTTATTCCCTAGTATCGCAATCAGAGTTCTAATTTAGAGCTTTGAGGCATAGTAACCTCACTTGCGCGGCCTAATCAGCATCAGGCCGTTATAAATGATGCTGTTTTCTCACTTGTTGAGGAGACAGCGGAATACAATAGCGCATAGCGTGAATACGCTGTGCCGTTCGCAAGACGGTTACTAACTCCTCAGCTCCAGAGCAATTAAGCTCGGGGCTGTTTTGTTTGTATAGGAGCTATTACATGAAGAAAATAAAATTACTATTAAGTTCTCTGTTGTTAATGCTGATTGGTTTAGGGGGGATTCCTACGCCTGCACTTGCTACAGATAGTCCTGTTTGCTTAACAGCTAAAGAATGCTTACCATTAGCTAAACAGGGAGGGGCTGAAGCGCAATTTAACCTTGGTGTTATGCATGTAAATGGGTGGTATGTTGATCGGGACAGTCATAAAGCGCGAAATTGGTTTCTTAAGGCGGCTAGACAAGGGTATGCCAAAGCACAGTATAATTTAGGTATAATACACGCTTCTGGTGACGGCGTCCCTCAAGACTACAAAAAAGCCTATGATTGGTTTCTGGCGGCGTCTAAGCAAGGATACGCCGAAGCACAATATCGCTTAGGCCTTTTATCTTTCGCAGGGGATACACAAAATTACGAAGATGCAAGAAAGTGGTATTATAAAGCCGCTAAGCAGGGGCATACGACGTCACAGTTCCACCTTGCCCTTATATACCAAGAAGGTTTGGGCACGCCACAAGATTACAGGGAGGCACACCGTTGGTATTTGAAAGCCGCTAAGCAAGGGCACGTTGAAGCACAAGTTGTAATGGGTGTATTGTATGATAACGGTCTAGGTGTAGAAAAAAATAATAAAGAAGTATGGCGTTGGTGGTTAAAGGCAGCTAAGCAGGGGCACGCAGAGGCACAATTCGGCGTCGCTAACCGATATTTGAATGGATTAGGGGTTGAAAAAAGCATAGAGAAGGCAATCGTCTGGCATACAAAATCTGCTCAAAATGGATTTGCAGGTTCCCAAGCAATGTTGGGAATGATGTACTATGCTGGTTGGCATGTATCACAAGATTATAAAGAGGCGCACCATTGGCTGTTAAAAGCGGCAAAGCAGGGGGTTGTCGGATCACAGATGTTTTTAGGTCTGGCATATATTAATGGGAATGGTGTACCGCAAAACTATCTAGAAGCCTATGCGTGGATGAATATAGCTGCTGCCCAAAATGATCCAAAGGCAAAAATAAACAGAGATATTTTGATAAAACAACTTGATCCAGCATCACTTCGAGAGGCACAGAAACTCTCCGCAAAGTATTACAGTATGTATGTCGAGCCTTTTAATAAATAGTATCTGTTATACAACCACACAGGCTAAACCTATGAAACCTATTTACGCCCTATCGCTACTATGCTCTTTCACCTCCCCTGCCCATGCGGACACAACAGCATACAACACCCTGATACGCGGAAAGCTAGAGCGCGTAGTTGATGGCGATACTATCCGCATAGAAGGCTACAAAGAAAGTTTTAGGCTGTATGGTATTGATGCAGCGGAGAAGAGGCAGACCTGCACGTCTCGTACGAGTGGTCAGGACAAACTTATTAACTATGGAGAGTTCGCCACAGACTTCTTGAAAAGGGAAATCCTTCACGATTACATGGATACGATCATTACATGTGATTTTAACAGCACAGGTCGCTACAATAGGCCACTAGCAACTTGCTATGCTAAAAACCAGATTTACAAAGATATTAACCTAAATAAACTTATGGTGTTTCGTGGACGTGCTTTTGCGGATCACAAATATTCTAAAGATGCGGAGTACATAGCCCTAGAGGTCATTGCCAAGAAAAATAACTGGGGTATGTGGCATGGACGTATCAAATGTGAGCAGCCAGTCGATTATAGGAAGAGACAGAAGTGATGTTATTTGCATCATAAATTAGTGCAATATTTCAGCCTACTTTTATTCTAAGG
>JAMONE010000152.1 GCA_027066695.1 Micavibrio sp.
CTAATACGCTAAGGCGTGCATAATTATGGCCTTTTGCTATATGTCCTAAAAACAACCTTGTATGCCCCGCGTCAACATCATCCATTCGAAAAACGGGTGTGGCTTTCGGATCAGGTAATTCTTGACGGACGAAATTATGATGCTCTATATTTTCAAAATCAACCTTATCAATATTAATATTAAGCTCTCCCCCCTCACCTTCCATAGCGTCCATCGCGTTCACACATAAATTCATAATAAGCTGTGATATGTGCGTTGTATTACCAAAAATCGGGGCATTAGAAATTGAGTAATTACTATTAACAGTCACTAACTTAGACATCGTTGCGGTTATCATGGTGATAGCCTCGGAAACAGGAATAATTAGATCAAGCGATGTGTTTTCGCTATCGCTAGTTCTGGAAAAAGCAAGCATTTGATCAACCAATTCACGCGCCTGAAGTCCTGCTTGCAATATATTTTCTGCAAATTTATATTGTTCAGAATCCTCGGGCAAATCATCTTTTAAAAACCCCGCATAGCCATTCATCGCAGCCAAAATATTATTGAAATCATGCGCAATACCGCCAGCAAGCCGTCCTATAGCCTCCATTTTTTGAGCTTGATAGAACTGATCTTCTAAATTTTTACGCTCACATTCTGCTTTATATTGCTCTGATATATCTTGAATCGTTCCGATTATACCGCCATCAGGCAGCTTAGTTAAAGATAAATCAGTGTGGATAATCGAGTTATCTGATCGGTACATCGTAAAATTTCCAGACCAGCTACCTGTTTCATAAAATTCAGATAATGTATTTTCCTCCAAGTCCTCCTTATCAGAATCCGAAAAAATACTTAACCAATCTTTTTTTAAAAAACATTTCTTACCGCGTAAACCTAAGCCATTAATTACAAATATAGCCTTGTTCATATAGGTAATAAGCCCGTCGCTATCAGTAATAAAAATGCCCTCTTTCGCAAATTCAAGAGCTGAAATCCGCTCATTAAGTTCGGATAGGGTGCGTTGTTTTTCCTCATTTATTTTCTTTAATTCATTTAATTTATTAGAATTTAAAATAACAATAATAAAACTGGTCAATCCAATAGTAATAACAGACCAGTACAGCCAAATTTCTCTTTGGTCTAAATTTTCAATGAAAATTTTTCTGTTAAAGCTGTCTTTTATGAAAACACTTATATCACTCATTAACTCAATCATTGAAACCGAAGAATACAGCGCCAACATTCCAAAGGCTAATACTATAAGCCCTGGTAAAAAAGTTAATATCTTTGAATAAGTTTGCTGTCTAAATGGCAAAACCCACCTCCCCAATAAATATAAAGCTATTTGATATGTTTAACGGGCTTAAAGCCCATTTCTTTTGCTTGTAACGCTGCTTGCGTTCTATTCTTTGCGTTTAACTTTCTGCATACACCGCGCACATGCAGCTTTACAGTAACGATTTGTAGATTTAAGGCATTTGCAATTTCTTTGTTAGATGCCCCCTCGACAAGAAATGACAAAACGTCATTTTCACGTGCAGTGAATTTAATATTTGTTGCTATCGGAGGGTTCTTTTCCTCAACATCATCAGCGTAATAAGAAGGCATAAATTTTTCTTTATTCCCCTGAGGAACATAGATATCACCCGCTATAACGCGCTGTATTGCTTTAAGCATAGCCTTTGCTGGCATTGTTTTAGGGAAATACCCAACCGCGCCAAGATCAAGCGCTGCTTGTACGTCGCTTTGTTCTGCAACGCCAGACATTATAACAACAGGGATTTTAGGGAAACGCTGCTGTATGGCTTTAAAGCCATCCATAACATTCATCCCCGGCATTCGTAAGTCAAGAATAACCAAATCATAATATGGGTTTTGTTCTAATATATCAATAACTTGATAGAAGTCTTTAGCCAAAGCAATTGTTGAAAGAGGATCAGATCGTTCAATATACTGAACCAACGCATCTCTGAATAATATATGATCATCTGCAATTAGCAATTTC
>JAMONE010000153.1 GCA_027066695.1 Micavibrio sp.
TTTGCTCCTTAAAATTGATATTGTACATATAACTTTAAAGTAAAGATAGGCATTTGTCACTTTAATATGGCTTGGCTATACTATAGCTTATGTTTCACGTGAAACATATGGTGAACAAACGCGATATATTTTAATGATATAGTGATTTCGATTTAAAATAAGACATCCACCTTTCTCGTCATTACACGGTTTATCCGTGTAATCCATGGATTTAAACATTCGCTGGAATGACAATTTTATACTATGATTAACCTAAGGCTACTATAGATAATCAACCCTAAACACCTCGTCATTACATGCATAAAGCATGCAAGACACTACTTGTCATCTCGAACATGCTAGTGGAGAGATCTTAAATATTGCAACGGGATAAGATTTCTCCTCTTGCTATGCAATTGTTCGAAATGACATTGTATGATTGTTAATTCAAGTTACTATATATATTATCAATTAGGCTTTCTCGCCATGAATAAAAACTTCACGATGCGGATAGGGGATGGCGATGCCATTTTCTTTGAACACATCCCATAGAGCCAGCATTACTGCGCCGCGCATATTGGTTACGCCTTTTTCCGCGTCTTTGATCCAAAATCTTAGTTTGAAGTTGAGTGAGCTGTCGCCGAACTCTATCAGGTGACAAACTGGCATTGGGGTTTTGCAGATTCTATCATGCGCATTTGCGGCGGCTTTTTCGGCTAATTCCTTTACCTCATGAGGGTTGGAGTCATAGTGAACGCCGAACGATACTTCTAATCTAATTAGCGAGTTTCCGTGACTCCAATTGACAACGCGCTGGGTTATAAGCTCTTCATTGGGGATAAGGAAGGATTTGTTATCGCGCGTCACAATTTCGGTATATCTAGCTGCCATATTATTAACCCAGCCGAATGTGCCGTTTTCAAGCTCTAGCACATCCCCCGGTTTGATTGAGCGGTCAAGCAATAGCAAAATCCCTGAAAACAGGTTAGATATACCCTTTTGCAAGCCAAAACCAATACCAAGGCCAATTGCTCCGCCAAATACAGCGAATAGCGATAAATCTATGCCAGAGCTGGTAATGCCGATTAATAAGGCAATAACAATCAAGGTAACGCGGATTACTTTTGCGATTAAAACTTGGGAGGAGCGCGTAAGCCCGCTGGCTTTAAGGACGCGGCGTTCTGCAAAGGATGATACGAATGTGGCAAAATACAGCAAAATAAACAAATAGAATATGCTTTTTATTACCGCGAGCGCGGATAATCTAAATTCGCCTATGGTAAAGCCGATAGCATCAAGAGTGATGCTTGCGCTCTCTAACATTCCGAAAATGCTGAGCGCGGCGAGTGTCCAAATGGCTATAGCGAAAACGTTGCGCACCGCGCTGTTATCGATGAATTGCACGATAATTCTAATAACTATCCATGCTAAAATAACTTTCATTATGCCATTGATCAAGGCGACGTTAACGCCGATTTGTTCTGATCCTGCTATCGTGGTTATGAAGAATATGACAAGCAGCGTGACTAGCGGGAAGAGCAGCTTTTTTATGTTGTTTGCGATGCGCTTTGCGCGGGATGGAAGGTCTGATTTTTCAATTGTGCTTTGTACTGATTTTCTTATCAGGCGGTAAAATGTAAGGCCTAATGCGAAGGATATCGCAATTATTACGCCTTGATATAAGGTGTCGGCTTGAAACAAAACGCCTTTGCACCATTGAAGCGAGGTGTCCCACAGCTCTACCAAGTTTAAATTTTCAAAACCATCAATCATTGGAACAGTTTACTTGATTTTTGGGCTTGCGCCAATTTTTTTGTTGCAAATGAATGGTTTTTTTCATAATGTGTTGTTGTTAAGTGGCAAATATAGGGAGTGATGTTATGAGTAAAGCTATAAAAATTGATGATGAAACAGGTAATTTGGTTATATCTTTTGGTGGCACAGAAGATGCGCCATATGTTGGCGCTGAAGTTGGTGACAAGGGGATAGAATATGATATTGATAACGGTAAATTGATAGTGCCTAATCCTTTGTATCATGCAGATACGTTGCGTGACATATTATCCAATACATTTAGCGATAGCGAATTAACAGATGTCCTTGGTGAACCTAGTGATGATATTACACCTGATCTTGATATCGATGAGGAAGATGATGGCCCGAGCGCAGGTATGAATTTTCCAGGCTGGTCGTAATATATAGATTCTGCCTCTAATTAGCGTTTGCGGGTGCTAAAATCTTGATTGCTTCATCGGGATAGGTTTTGTGGAAATCTCTGTCCAAATCTTTGGCGTGAGCCATGAGCCTAAAGAATATCGGGCCGCAAAGCATGTCGGCGGCAAGAGAAATCTCTATGTCATCGCGAAACTCGCCGTTTTTCTGGCCTTCTTCGATGGAATAGCGAATAGCATCCATTAGTGGTTCTAGTAAATTATCCTTGAAGATATTCAGTGAAATTTCGCTAGCTTGCGCTTCGCTGAAAAGCTGAGCAATCGTCTGGCCGTTATTACTATCGACCAAGCGGATAAGCTTATCAAGCTGCATCGTGATGGCATCGTGATGGCTGCTGGCTGTTGGCAGGGGGGTTTGCATTCCTGGTTGGCTAGCTAGAGCGTCCATAACAACGGCGGTTTTATTCGGCCACCAGCGATATATCGTAGTTTTTCCGACTTTCGCTTTTTTAGCAATAGATTCGATGCTTAATTCTTGTACAGAGGTTTGCAGGAGTAATTTATTGGTAGCGTTCAATATTGCCTTGCGTGATTTTTCACTGCGAGGGCGACCTTTTTTAGCTGCGGCATTTTCCATGTTTATCTCTCTTTCTTGATGCATAACCTTAAATTGCGGGTCATGTTAAAAGTAGTATAAAACTCATCGTTTCGTATTTGGATAGTAAATATATGGCCTATTTTTTTATGTTTGGCAAGAGCGCGGCTTTTATTTTTTGTGCGCCGCGTTTTGTAATTGATAAATGATTTTATTTCAATGCGTTATAATGGGCGGATTTATTCTTACATTATGGCGTTTATAAAGAAACGCACCCCTTCGTTAAGGAGTGCGTTTGTTGAATTGGTTAAATAAAACGAATCGATCTATAACTTAAAATCGGTAGCTAAGTTTTGTTATGATGCTCCAATCACGGTTCATTTGAACTCCGTTTAGGTCTTGATATATAGGAGCATTTAGCTGCGCTCCGAATTCAAACCCTTTTATAGCAGGAATATCAGGTGCATAGACAAAGCCAGCGCCAAGCTCGATAGTTTTACCGCCGTAATTATCAGGGTTGGCGGTTTGTACTGGCGCAGTTATATTTGCATCTGATCCAGTAATTTTGCCTTGCTTTTCATAGCTGGCAATGGCGTTAATTGATAGCTCGTTCGAGACTTTATATCCGCCCCAGCCCGTAACTTTATGCGTATCACCCCATTGATATTGTTGGGAGTTTTCACTTTCGAGCCTGATAGTAGCTTTATATTGTGCGCCCCATGATATCTTGTCTTTATGGCCACTATATATGATAGCGGGAAGAGCGTCCCATGTGCCAGAGCCAAGCTGCATAGAATAAGGTAGGCGCAAGGTTGGGCGCGTGTTAAGCGGCGTTAGAACATCGTCCTCCTCCTTGATTGAACCAGTTGGTGCGCTTATACCAAGGCTAATATTTACGTTATGTTTTGGTGCTTTGTAAAGATTATAGATACCTGTAATGGAGGTATCTCCCCAGCCGCTTGATTTGGTTGTGAAGCTCCCTAGGCGCGTAGTTCCCATCATGCCTGAAAAGGTGATGTGATCCATCTCTTTTTGCATATACATGGTCATCGCCATGATTGTTAGTTTATCGCTTAGGCCATACATTGCCCCAAACATATGCATATCCATATCCATCTGCGTTGGGACAACGCGCAAGGTGTTTGGCGGAGCATTTGGATTGGATATGGTCGTTACAATTGTCTCGGGGGATATGGAGTCGCTTCCTTGAAGATTGCCTTGCATATGCATGCGCTTTGCGTTGTAGGAGACCATCCAGTCGCCTTTTGCATGGGTGTGATCGCCCATAATGCTTATTGGTGCATCGGGGCTTGTTGCGTGGTTTTCGTGGCAGCTTTGTGCGTTAGCGTTAAAAGATGAGAGAGATAGAATTGTTCCCGCCATTAGGCAGGTTTTGTAAAAGTTGTTCATTGTTATATCCTTAAATATTAAATTAACCCCTGCACTTTACATAATCCAGCATATAGGAATGTAGGAATTTAGGAGTGGCAGGGTAGTTGTGGTTTTTATATATTTAGGATGTATGAGGGGGCGCGCGGATGGCTCGGGCGGCGGTGTGTATATCGGTTGATATAGTCGAAGCATTATCGCGCCATTTTAACTTTGATATGTTTTGATAGGGCAGGATATCGCTGGCTAATTTAATATTGGGAATGATACCATATGCGAAAGCATTAAGGCACAGAGCGCAATTATTTTTGGTGCTAGATACTGGCGATGGAATTTCATTGCCATTTTCATCAATGATGATAGTTTGATAGCCAAGAGCCGTACATATAACAATAGGCATGCCTTGCGCATTTTTTAGCCAGAGTGGCGATATTTGGGCGAAAAAAGCCATGCCCATTGCAAATAGAGCAAATAGAGCGGTAGATTTTTTATGTGATTGCATATGCATGATTTATGTTTGTAAATTGTAGTAGAGGTAAATGCAATGGGTTATTGTAAATGAAATTTGCATTTATCTGTAAAACTGGTTATAAATATACTCTGTAAAATAATTAGAAGGAAAATACTATACCGAGCAGATCAAAAGAGTGGGACGAAGTAAGTGCTGTTTTGAAGTTTAATGATGGTGATAACGATGTTGGTAGTGATAACGATCCTCTTGCTGAATGGAAATTGTTAGCAAATGATGTATTTAATCAGGTGGATGGCTTATTTGATAGTATTTCTGAACTGCCCAAAAAGGATCAAAGAGCAGCGTGGAGACATGCCTCTAACATTATTTTTGAAAACATAGGTACGGTAAATACAGCTATTAAAAAAATTAAAAATGATGAATGGTATGCTGGCCCTGATATGGATTAAAACCTTCTTCTTTGAAAAGTTCTTGGGGCTTTATCGATTACAACGATAGAGCCTTTTTTGTATTCCAATACCGCTAGGCCGCGTTCGACAATACCATCGGGGCGAAAGCGAAATATTCCGTCTACTCCTGCAAATCCATTCGAATTTGTGATTGATCTGTGATCGAAAGCAGGGCGATTATTGCGTTCTAACCCTGTACGCGCAAGTATGGCAGCTAGAGCCGTTGCATCATATGCAAGGGAAGCTATGCGCGGTGGTTTTGCGTAATATATGGAGTTATAGCGACGCTCAAACTTTTGTCGGGATTGAGGGGGGGGTGCGGCAAACCATGCGCCTTCCAAAGATTTATCGCTGGCAAGTGTTGCATCATCCATAAGCCCTGTTCCAAGGCGTTTTACAGTGCGTGGTGGCAAGTCATAGTGGCTTAAAAAGCTGCCAACCTGACGTGCGATAGTGCCGCCAACGGGCATAAGAACAGCGTCAAACGGCGCGTTATCTCTGTTATTTGCAATATTTTTGTTCGGATCATCATCTTCCAGCATTTCAACGGCGGCTTTGCGCGCGTCATAGTTGGAAAATCTTCGCACTACAGAGCCAAGATCTCGGCCTTGTGTTGAGAACCGTTCTATGTGTGATGCGTCAATATTTATGTTATGCGAGATAGCTTGGTAAGCGGAGACAACAGCATTACCGTAATTATCTTGCGGACTTAGAACTCCAATTCGCCCATAGCCTGCGTTTGTGGCATAGCTTATAACGCGCTCTATCTGGTCAAAGGGGAGGAAGCCGATTAGGAATGTTTTGCTATTTGCCAGTCTCCAATCAGTGGAAAAGGCAATCATATTTATATTTGCGCTTGACGTTACTTGGCGTGCAGCCTTTACGGATGGTGAGAATATGGGCCCAATTACAAGCTTTGCGCCATCTTGGATAGCTGCTCTTGCGGCAATTCTTGCGCCGTTTGGCGTTCCCATTGTGTCTTTGGTTATTATCTCGAAATTATCGTGAGCAATGTCGAATAGTGCCATTTGCGCAGCATTAAGCATTGCTTGGCCTAGTTTTTTATGTTGTCCGCTTAATGGTAATAATAGAGCAACCTTAACAGGGGATAGGGCGTTATTTGCATGTGCTTCACCTTGTATTGGTGCATCAAGGCTTTGTCGCTCTACTGCGCCGACGGAAAGATTATTTGGTGTTTGCTCGGCGGTTGTGGATTGCTCTTTTGGCCATGGTTGAGCGTTGTAATTATTGTCAGATGAGACGCAGCCATGTAAGAATATTGATGCGATCATAATAAATATGGCAGGTAATATTGAATCTTTTCGCATTTGTCTGTTACTCTTTCGTAAAAGTAATATAGAGATGTCAATTATGAGTTCAAACGATATAGAAAAACCGCAGATAAATCCAGAGGCTAATATTACTTTGAAGGCTGGATTATATATTGTAGCAACCCCGATTGGAAATTTGCGTGATATATCGCTGCGTGCGCTTGATATATTGCGCATAGTTGATGTTATTATGTGTGAAGATACGCGCGTAACGCGCAAATTGCTTAATGCTTATCAAATTAAGGCGGCTTTGCATTCTTATAACGATCATAGCGATGAGGCGCGGCGTTGCTCTATTATTGAGCGCGTTAAAGAGGGGCAGGCGGTGGCTTTGGTTAGTGATGCGGGTATGCCGCTTATCTCTGATCCAGGGTATAAATTGGTTAAGGATGCGGGGGAGGCTGGCATTTATGTGACTACAATTCCCGGAGCGAGTGCGCCGCTGGCGGCGTTGCAGATATCGGGCTTGCCTAGTGATCAATTCTGTTTTCTCGGATTTTTACCGCATAAATCAGGTGCGCGGAAGAAAATGTTAGAACCATGGAAAAGTGTTCGTGCGACTTTGCTATGTTTTACAAGTGCGCCGCGGCTTTTGGCTAGTATTGAAGATATTGGCGCGGTTTTGGGTGCGCGTGAAGTGGCGGTTGTGCGCGAGATTACCAAGCTATATGAGGAAATGCGTAAAGGCACTGCGCTTGAGCTATGTTCTTATTATGAGGAGCATGGCTTGCCCAAGGGAGAGATAGTGCTGGTAATTGCTCCGCCTGTCGAGGAAGAGATCAGTGAAGAGGCCGTGACTGATATGATACGAGACGCACTGAAATCAATGCGAACCAAAGAGGCTGCAAGCTTTGTAGCGCAAAAGACTGGGTTAAAAAAGAATGATCTTTATAATATCGCTTTAGAGGTTAGTTGTGAGCAATAACCAAGAAACCAACTATTCGCGCGGAGTATGGGCGGAAGAGCAGGCTGCTACTTATCTTGAGGGGCAGGGCTATAAGATTTTGCGCTCTCGTTACAAGACTAAATTCGGGGAAATTGATTTGATTACTCAAAAGGGTGAGCTGATTTGCTTTGTCGAGGTGAAAGTGCGTGAGAGCGAGGCGCAGGCTCTTGAATCCATAACTAAACGCGCACGTAAGAGGATCGAAAATTCCGCGCTATTTTTCCTATCCGAAAACCCTGAATTTATGAGTGTTGATATGCGTTTTGATGTGATTGCTATATATAAATCGGGACATATGGAGGGTTTTAATATTACCCATCTAGACAATGCGTGGGAAGTTGGCGCATAATGCATATGTTCGAATCAATGAAGGGGTTTTTCATGAAAAATTATGCTGTTTTATCTTTAGCTGCGGCTAGCTTATTGTTATCGTCATGCACTCCCGTTAGTCTTGGCATCGGCGCGGGTGTTGTTGCGGGGACAGCTGCGGTTCAAGAGGGCGGCGTATCGAGCGCTCTTAGTGATGCGCGAATTCAAACTTCGATTAATGATTTGTGGTTTCGCCATGATGTTAACATGTTTACCAAGCTTGATTTGACGATTAACCAAGGCAGGGTGCTTATTACTGGCGTTGTGCAAGATCCCTCACACCGCGTTGAAGCGGTGCGCCTTGCATGGAAACCACGCGGCGTTGTTCAAGTTATCAACGAAGTTAAGGTTGCTGATAGTGAAGGTGTTATTGGATATGCAAAAGATGTGTGGATTTCTACGCGCCTGCGCACTGCGCTTATTTTGGATAAGGAAGTAGAGTCGATTAATTATTCCATCGATACCGTGCAAGGTAGCGTATATTTAATGGGCTTTGCGCAAAATCAAACGGAGCTTAACCACGTGATCGACGTAACGCGCCGTATCGAAAATGTTAAGCAAGTGGTTAGTTATGTTAAGTTGGTTGGCGCGCCCGTTTTAACCTCTGATAATGCGCGCGCTGCCAATAATTATGATGAAGGCGTTATAGGCAATCAAAGGCAAGAAGATGCAAATGGTGAGCCTATAGACTGGAATCAAACCAGCGTTTATTAAATTCTGAATATAGCCTTACCCTTGCAGAGTATTCTATAGGGTTGTCTGCCTCCTTGTAAGGAGGTATTATATATCATGGATATTGATGATGCAGCTTTGCTAAATTTACGTGAATACGGATCAAAACCTGACGCAAATACTGACTTAAGCCTTATGGCTTTAGCTATGGTTATTTTGAAACTTGGGGCAGTATATCGCCATAAGCCTCTGTTTGCTAGTGGTGTTTTATATGCACGCTTTGGTGGGTGATTACCAAAATTCTGGGTCATTTGCTATTTCAGTTCCGCGCTCTATTTTTGTGATTTCTTGTCTTATCAAGTTGGCTGCGTCGTCAGGGGCGGATGCCCAGCTGAATAGTATTTCATTTTTGTTGTGCGGATTTTCATCAAAATCGAAGATATTGTCTTCTGTCATGTTTAGGTAGTTAGTTAAATCGTCATTACCCATCTTAAATAATGCCATTTTGATATCATGCATATATCTATAAACTAATTTAGGATCTTCAGGATTTCTATCTATTTTATCAACTATGCTCTGTAATATCTCTGTGTCGGATAGATCTTCTATATTAATGTCGGGAGCGGAGGGTTGCTCTTGAAGGGTTTTTTTTTCGTTGTAATTTGTTTTGCTATCTGCGGCAGGGCGTTCTGCAGCTTTGGCTTTATCTAAATTTTTCTGAAGAACTTGGATAAGGCTTTCTGAAGCTGTTAACCCATCTTCGGATTTGTACCTATAGGTATCGCCTCTCCCTTTTATTTCTGAAGGTATTTTCTCAACTGCGCCGAAACGTATTGCCGCTAGCTCACCGCTACGGTTGGCTACGGTTGGTGTTTCTTTACCTGTTAATTTTATAGCCATGCTCAAATCATTATAGAATGTGGATGGTCTTGTTTTGTCATCGGTCATTTTTAAAATGGCCATATATAGCTCTTTTTCAGGGCATTGCGCGAGATAAACAGGGGGAATATTTGCGTTATGATCAAAAATCAGAGTGGTTAGCTCGCCCATATGCTCATCACTGATGGTCTCATTTGGCTCGTAACCAGATAGGATTTTACGCATTGCTGTGCCTGTGTCTATAGGTTTTTTATTTCCTTCATATCGCATGGCACTTCCGTCATGCAGAGGAGGAGCTGTCCTTTGCGCCTCATCATTT
>JAMONE010000154.1 GCA_027066695.1 Micavibrio sp.
AGGCGTTCCTATGCCAATTGTATCACCCAGCGATATTTCATAAGCTCCCATTTCATATAAATGCTTTGCTATATCGGCCACTTTTTCAGGCGCAATATCACCCTCATAAGGGCATCCCATCACGCAAGAGACATAGCCACGCACTGAAATTCCAGCATCTTTGGCCATCGCCATAATAGGAGCAAAGCGAGCAAAGCTTTCTTCAATAGAGCAACTAATATTTTTCTGTGAGAACTCTTCAGATGCACTGGCAAAAACAGCAACCTCGTCAATGCCCGCTTTTAACGCGGCTTGCATACCTATAATATTAGGAACAAGCGCAGAGTAAACGACCCCATTTTTTCGCGTTAGTCCCGCCATAATTTCCGCACTATCCGCCATTTGTGGCACGGCCTTAGGTGAGACAAAAGCCGCTACCTCGATATGGGTTAAGCCAGCATCGGCCAAACGCTCGATAAGCTCAATCTTCACCGCAACAGGCATAGTTTGCGCTTCATTTTGTAAGCCATCACGCGGGGAGACTTCATATATACGCACAAATTCAGGAAGCGTCATTCTTGCTCCTCATCTGGTGTAATATCCACCAGTAAAACACCATCAGATATTTGCTCATCACTCTTAACAAGCATGTTTTCAATAGTGCCACTACAATTCGCAAGGATAGGGATTTCAACTTTCATACTCTCCATAAGTAATAAAGCTTGACCCTTTTCAACATACTCCCCCGCGCTTACCAAAACGCTAATGATTTTACCTGTCATCGGCGCGATAATCTGCCCGTTTCCTGCTTTGTCATCTTGGCTTTCAGGGGCAAGTAAATGCATATCTACAACGCGCCCGTTTAAAAAGATGGTGATGCTATCTCTATAAGCTACTATCTGTGCAGTGATTTCCTCGCCATTAATCATCGCAGTAATTTTGCCATCATCATAAGAAACCAAAATCGCAGATGTAGAATCTATCTCTATAATTTCACCCTTATTAACCAGCTTGAATTTACGTTTATAAGCCTCTGCGCCAATGCGCCAATTATCATGAGCATTCCACGGGTTTTCTTCTGTAGATTTATGCTGTAGGCCTAACAGATAATATAAAGCAGCTAGTGCTATTTCATCAGTGTCAGCTAGACCGTAATTATCAGGCAATAAATCCTGCTCATTCTTAGTGATAAAACCTGTGTCAATATTGGCGGCTAAAAAAGTATCACTATCAAATATGTTTGATAGAAATTCATGATTGCTCGGCAAGCCTGTTAAATATGTATCTTCAAGCAATTCAACCATATTTGCAGCGGCCTGATCACGATTTTCGCCATAGCTAATTAATTTCGCCACCATCGGATCATAATGCGCACTTACTTTATCACCGCCTTCAATGCCAGTATCAACGCGCATATATTGTGTTTGCTCTGGGTATGAGAAATGCTGCACACGCCCCGTTTGTGGCAAAAAATTCTGCGCAGGGTCTTCCGCATAAAGCCGCGCTTCAAATGCATGGCCATTAATTGAGATATCTTCTTGAGCTAAAGGTAATTCTTCACCCGCAGCAACGCGCAATTGCCATTCGACCAAATCTTGGCCTGTTATCATTTCTGTAACGGGATGCTCAACTTGAAGGCGGGTATTCATCTCCATAAAGTAAAAATCATCACCTTGGACGATAAACTCAACCGTTCCCGCGCTGTGATAGTTAATAGCCCTAGCCGCGCGCACCGCCGCCGCACATATATTATTACGAAACTCATCCGATATATTAGGCGCAGGAGCTTCCTCCACCACTTTTTGATGCCTACGTTGAAGCGAGCAATCGCGCTCATATAAATGCACAACATTGCCCTTAGTGTCTCCAAATATCTGCACCTCGATATGGCGGGGCTTAGTTAGATATTTCTCAATTAAAATAATATCATTATCAAAAGCAGCTTTAGCCTCACGCCGACAAGTTGCCAGAGCATCTGTAAACTCGCCCGCTTG
>JAMONE010000155.1 GCA_027066695.1 Micavibrio sp.
GGCGGTTAAGCCAAGATCATCACGCAGATCATATACAGCTTTTACGCGAGCGAACAGCGTTTCGTCCAGTGATACATCGCTGGAAAATTCCGCGTTCATAGGCCCTATCTGCGCGGCAAGCTCATGTAGACCATCCCCTCCAACCGCTGAAAGCTGATTGTAAAATACGCCCGCGGCGCTGCCAAGGCTTTCCGATGCATTTTCCATTGCCTCTAATGTGTTTTCAAATGTCGGAGCTTCCTCATTATTCTTTATCCGCTCAATATTGGCGCGAGCATCGATAATCGCTTGCTCTATTGCGGGCAGATAATGCTCGGTTTTAATCTTGTCAAAATGCGGTGCTTGATTGGGAAGCGTTGATTTTTGTAGAAGCGGATTGTTAGACATGCGATAACCTCTTTAAGTTTAGATGTTATGTATGGAACAAAATAATGGATGTGCCAAGGTCAAAACAATTCGATGATGTATATTTCTCTAAGCAGGATGGTTTGGCGGAAAGTCGTTATGTGTTTCTAGGTGGTAATGACTTGCCCGATGCTTGGAATAATAAGGAGCATTTCACCATTTGCGAGAGCGGCTTTGGCACTGGATTAAATTTTCTAGCCGTTTTGAAATTATGGCTGGAAAGTGATGCAGGTCAAAGACCAGCTAGCTTACATTTTATATCATTCGAGAAATATCCGCTTGATAAAGAGTTTATTGAAAATGCTCTTCTTCGTTGGGGGGAGCTAAAAGAAGTATTGGCTAAATTATTGGCCATTTATCCTGTTGATTTATCAAATGGTATTTATGAATTATCGGTTATGGACGGCGTTAGGCTAACGTTAATTTTCGGTGATATTAATGATGAAATACCACTATTAGATACTAAAGTGGATTGCTGGTTTCTTGATGGCTTTAAACCCTCTAGCAATCCTGACATGTGGAGTAATCTTTTGTTTGAAAATATGGCGCGTTTAAGCAATAATGGCGCAAGCTTTGCAACTTTTACTGCCGCTGGTTTTGTTCGCCGTGGCCTTGAAGCCGTCGGATTTAATGTGCGTAAAATCCGTGGTTTCGGGAACAAGCGTGAGATGTGTGTTGGCCTTTATAAAGGAGATAATAAATGCGTGTAAATATTATTGGCGGCGGGCTAGCGGGAACATCGCTTGCCTATATTTTGAAATCACGCGGCGCAGAGCCTGTTATTTACGAGGCTTCGCTCAATGTCGCTGGCGGTGCTTCGGGAAACGAGGTTGGGCTTTATAACCCGCGATTTTCCGCGCAACTCGATGTTGTGGCCAAGTTTTATTCCGATGCATTCTTCCAAGCTCTTGAGATTTTCAAGAAATTCGATAAAGCAATAAACTGGACTCCTTGCGGCGTTCTAAGCCTGCTTTGTGATGAGCGCAGGAACGTGCGCTATCGTAAAACTGTGACAAGTTGGGGTTGGTCACATGATGATATGCAATTAATTAGCGCGCGCGAAGCGTCAGAAATTGCAGGCGTAGAAATCGCGCATGATGCGTTATATTTGCCAAAATCAGGTAATATATCACCACGTAACCTTTGCCATGAATATACGCAGGGCGTAGAGGTGCATTTAGACCATGCGGTTAAAAATTTGGCCGATTTAAAAGGTGATGCCACTATACTTGCCTGCGGTATTGGCGCACTTAAATTTGACGCTACTCATGACTTACCGCTTAAATCTGTGCGCGGACAGGTTAGCTATATCGAGCAAGGAAAGGCCAGTAAAAATTTAAAGGCTATGCTGAATTATAATGGCTATATCGCGCCTGCAAAAGATGGAACACATGTGCTTGGCGCAACCTTCCAGCCATGGCTTAGCCATAGTGAAATTCGCCCAGAAGACAACCTAACTAATTTAGAAAAATTATTTGAAGATGTCCCATCACTCAAAGATTCTTATACTGTAATAGGTAGCCGCGCCGCCGTACGCACCGCATCA
>JAMONE010000156.1 GCA_027066695.1 Micavibrio sp.
TTAATCGCACCAATCGCAATGACCGAAGGCCTACGTTTCGCTATCCGTGAAGGCGGCAGAACTGTCGGCGCGGGCGTTGTTGGTAAGATTATTGAATAATTAGAGAAGAGCAAGGTAGCTAATAAAAATTACGAAGCTCCGCTCAATTGCGGGGCTTTTTTTATACTCCTAAGGATGTTACAATTATAACCTTAATAAAAAAGGAATTATAATTATGCGCTTTATTTTGACTTTGCTTTGCTTGATTTTTACTTCAATTTCACCAGCTTTTGCGAATTTAAATGCAATAAAAATGGATGTTTCCATAAGAGAACTTGATTCTTGGAAGAGTCAAATTGCAACTTACACTAATAGCTATGATGAAATCTTAAGGGAGATTTATAAAAAACCGAGTAAACTTGATGATAAGTTGCCATTGTTGCGCTCTTATTATCCAAGGACAAGGCAATATTCGCCATTTTCAAAAGATATATTGGATGAAATAACCCAGCACGCCCTTATCCTTGATACCGCCTCTGATAATCAGGTTATTAATGAGGCTCTGCACTCTTACAAAACCTTGATTAATAAGCATTTGATGAATTTTGATGTTGCATCATTTGCACTAACTATGAGCCGTATTGATGTTCGTTTTGGTGATGAAATTTTCTATAAAAGGGTGCGTGATGCTTTGATCAAAAATATCTATAGAGAGGGCATGGGTAAAACGCCAGAGACTGCGCATCGCATAGTTAGTTACGGAGAGGAAACTTATATTCTCGATCAAATCGGCGGAAAAATTGATCATAGCGAGATTTTTGAAATTAATGGTATATATTACAATGTCCATGAATTAACCACGAAAGATGGTGTGTATCGTCAAGTATTTATGAATGTGACAGAGCCAATTAAAAATATTTTTTATACTCAGATTATAAAAGAGCGCGAGGAGAATGTATCCCTATCTCCCCAATAATGGTTATCATTGGTAATTATGCATAAAAATTGGTGATATTTTCATGTAATTATGTTTTATCACTTTGAATATATGGTATTACCTTGCTATATTTTGATGATTGCACAATTTGATATAGGAAAATAAATGTCACGTAGCACAGCTTTGCATAGCGCGCATCTGGCTTTGGGTGCGAAGATGGGTGCGTTTGCAGGATATGATATGCCGCTTTATTATGGGCTTGGCGTTAAGAAAGAACATCTTTGGGTGCGCGAAAATGTCGGCTTGTTCGATGTCTCCCACATGGGACAGATAAGCCTTAAAGGCAAGGGCGCACAGGATTTACTAGAAAAACTTACCCCCTCATCACTAGGAAAGCTTGGTATTAACCGCATAAAATACAGCGTTCTTACCAATGAAAATGGCGGTATTATTGATGATCTGATGATTACTAAAACCGCAGAAGATGAATTTCATCTGGTTATTAATGCGGGATGTAAAGATAGCGATATTGCATGGATCAAACAAAATCTAACTCCTGAAATAGAGTTTACCCATTATGATGATTGGGCGTTGATCGCTCTGCAAGGCTCTGGGGCGCAAGATGTTGTTAGAGAAGTTCTCGGCATTGATTTATCCGATCTTCCTTATATGAGCTTGTGGTATAAAGATTACACAATGTTTATCTCTCGCCTCGGTTATACGGGCGAGGATGGCTTTGAAATTAGTGTGCCTAATGACGGCGCGCAAGATGTATGGAATAAGTTAATAGCTCATAAAACGGTAGAGCCTATCGGCTTAGCGGCGCGTGATTCACTGCGCCTCGAGATGGGGTATTGCCTGTATGGGCATGATATCGATGCTAATACTACGCCGCTTGAAGCTGATCTTGCTTGGGTCATGGGCAAGCATAATAATGATTATATCGGCGCAAAGAATGTTTTAAAGCCCACTAAAAAACGTGTTGGCATTAAATTAACGGGCAAGGGCGTGGCGCGTGAGGGCGCGGAAATTCGCAATGATAAAGATGAAAAGATCGGCGAGCTTAGCAGCGGTGGCTTTTCCCCATCATTAAATATATCAATAGGACAAGGTTATATCCCTATAGAATATGCTGTGGCAGGCACGAGAATTTTTGTTAATGTGCGTGGCCGTAATATCGAGGCGCAAGTGGCTAAAATGCCGTTTATGCCTGCTAGAACGAAAAAACGTAATGTTATCCCGAAAGCTTCTTAGCTGAGGGATCTTAAGATCTATTCACTACGTGTTCGAGATGACAATTTAATTTAGAAAAGGAAATAAAATGGCTGAATTTAAATATACGAAAGACCATGAGTGCTTACATATTGATGAAGATATTGCCTCTATCGGAATTACTGCGCATGCGCAAGATGCGCTTGGGGATTTGGTGTTTATTGAGTTATCCGAAGTTGGAAAAACTGTTTCAAAAGGCGATGAAATCGCCGTGGTGGAATCGGTAAAAACTGCCGCCGAAGTTTACTCACCTGTTGCGGGTGAAATCATTGAAACTAACGAAGCCATCACTGATGATCTGGAGCTGATATCTCATGGGATAAATGAAGATGGTTGGCTTGTGAAATTAAAGATATCTGATGCTTCTGCGCTTGGTGATCTTATGGACGCGGCGGCATATGGTGAATATCTAAAGGAAATTGATTAATATGTTGCCACCTATTGAAATATTAGGGTTATTTGCAGGGTTTTTAACAGCTTTTGCATCTATGCCACAAACAATTAAAATGATACGTCATAAAGATGCTAAGGCTGTTTCTGCTGGGACTTACTTTATGCTTATTGGATCATATATCTTGTGGATGATGTATGGGGTTATTCAAGGGGCTGTTTCAATAGTATTTTGGAATATTATTGGGGTTGTACTTTGTAGTATAGTTTTATTTTTGAAATTAGTTGTATGGAAAGAAAAATAGATGCGTTATCTACCTCAAACCGAGAATGCACGCATACAAATGCTTAAAAGCATTGGGGCGGGTAATGTTGATGATCTTTATGTCGATATCCCTAAAGTTGCCATGATTGATGGATTGGCGGATTTGCCAAATCACAAAAGCGAGCTTGAGGTTGAGCGTGCGCTAGGCGTTATGGCGGCGAAAAATATGACGGCGAGCGACGCGCCGTTTTTCCTTGGCGCGGGCACGTATTATCACCATATTCCTGCTGCGGTAGACCATATTATCCAGCGCAGCGAGTTCTTGACCGCTTATACCCCCTATCAACCTGAAATAGCGCAAGGCACGTTGCAGGCTATTTTCGAGTATCAGACATTTATCGCGCAGCTAACGGGGCAAGACGTTGCGAATGCTTCGCTTTATGATGGTTCAACCGCGCTGGCCGAGGCTGCGCTTATGGCTATGCGCATTACAAAGCGCAAGAATATTGTTATTGGCACTAAGCTTCACCCGCATTACGCGGATGTGCTTAAAAGCTATATCGGTAATATTGATGGCGCGGAGATTACGCAAGGCGCGCTTGATGATAAAACTGCGTGCGTAATCGTGCAATCCCCTGATTTCTATGGCTGTCCGCATAAATACGAAAAATGGCGCAAGGAATGTGATGAAGCGGGCGCACTGCTTGTTGTTGTTACAAATGAGGTTATCTCACTTGGTATGTTAGAAGCCCCATCGCTGGCCGATATAGTATGCGGCGAGGGGCAATCTATTGGCATGGCTATGAGCTATGGCGGCCCTCATCTCGGGTTTTTTGCTTGCAAACAGAAATATTTGCGCCAAATGCCGGGAAGGCTTTGCGGAATGACAGAAGATGCAGATGGGAAGCGTGGCTTTGTCCTAACGCTTTCCACGCGTGAGCAGCATATCCGCCGCGAGAAGGCGACTTCTAATATTTGCACTAATCAGGGGCTTTGTGCGCTGGCATTTACTATTCATATGAGCTTGCTTGGTGAGGATGGGTTTAAAAATCTTGCTCGCCTTAATCATGAAGCAGCGTGTAGGCTTGCAGATGCACTTAGCGAGGTTAAGGGCGTTCGCATCATTAATGATAATTTCTTTAATGAGTTTGTTATAGAGCTGCCAAAACCTGCATCTATTGTGGTGGAAGATCTTGCTACATGTGGTATTATTGGTGGCTATGCTTTAGATGGTAATCATATGCTTGTCTGCGCTACAGAAATGACCACGCAAGATGATATCGAAGAATTAGTTAATATATTAAGTGAGATTTTATAGCCGTTGAAAGGGATTAAAACGTGAATGATAACAATAGTAGTATGATATGGTTTTTGGCAATTTCTTTTACGGTTATATGCTCGGGCTTTGTTTATTTTTATATACAATTTTTGCCTGACCCTCAAAGAGCAGTTAAATGTACAGGCGGCGATATCTCGATCAATTTTATAATTAATGATAAAGAGCGCAGCATTGTCATGGATGGCGATGTTCTACCTCTCGATGTTGTTAGTGTGTTTGACAAAGCTATAATTTCTGCAAAATGGCTGCATGATGACAAAGTTACCAAGATGTATTTAGATCGCATTTCAGGTGATTTAGAAATCAATACCAAAAAAGCAGGTTTGCCGTGGGAAAAAGAAATACTTAAATGTTCAAATGCTGCGGGGCGTTTTTAGAAATAAGATTATATAGGAATTATTAGATGAGCTTAGTTGAAAATCGAAGATTGCACTATGAAGAAAATCTCTTATGGGAGAAGGAACATAGTGAGCATTCGGGCGTTGATTTTCCGCAGTTAGAAAATATTGCCTCGCGCACTGGCGTTGATATGCGCGGAGATATTGGCTTACCCCAGCTTTCAGAGCCGCAAGTGGTGCGTCATTTTGTGCGAATGAGTACGTGGAATTACTCTATAGACCATGGATTTTTCCCGCTTGGTTCTTGCACGATGAAGCATAATCCGCGTATGAACGAGAAAATGGCTAGGCTTAATGGCTTTGCAAATATCCATCCCTTGCAGTTAGAGACCACATCTCAAGGCGCATTAGAGCTTATGTATGAGCTTCAAAATTGGCTTGGTGAGTTGACGGGATTGTCGGGCGTATGCCTTGCTCCATCGGCTGGTGCGCATGGCGAGCTTGCGGGTATGATGACCATTAAACATGCGCATGAGAAGCTCGGTAATGCACATAAAAAAATTATTCTTGCCCCTGATTCGTCACATGGAACAAATCCCGCTACGGCTGTTATGTGCGGGTTTGAGGTGCGCGTTATTCCGACAAAAGACACTGGTCGTTTAAGTGTTGAGGCATTTAAAGAAGCTCTTTATCGTACAGATGATAAAGGCGCAGATATCGCGGGGATGATGGTAACTAATCCCAATACTTGCGGTTTGTTCGAGAGCAATATATTGGAGCTGTCAGAGTTGCTGCACGAGGCTGGCGGATATTTCTATTGTGATGGAGCAAATTTTAATGCAATTGTTGGTAAAGCGCGCCCTGCTGATTTTGGCGTTGATGTTATGCATATCAATTTGCACAAGACTTTCTCAACGCCTCATGGCGGCGGCGGGCCAGGCAGCGGGCCTATTTGCTGCACGCAAGAATTGGCGCAATATATGCCTGTTCCTGTGGTGGTACAAAATGATGATCTGTCATATTCGTTAGAGAGCGAGGATGATCGCCCCGCCACACTTGGCAGGCTCAAAGCGTTCCAAGGGCAGTTTGGCGTATATGTACGCGCTCTTTCTTATATGATGTCAATGGGCGCGGATGGACTTAAACAGGTGTCTGAAGACGCGGTGCTTAATGCTAATTATATCCTTAGTCAACTTTCCAATGATTACCATGTTCCATATGATGGATATTGTATGCATGAATGTTTGCTTACCGATAAAAAGCAAAAGGAGCAGGGTGTTGCGACACTCGATATTGCCAAGGCTTTGGTGGAGTATGGCTATCACCCGATGACGGTGTATTTCCCGCTTGTTTTGGCTGGAACGATGCTGATTGAGCCAACCGAGACCGAGAGCAAGGATGCGCTTGATCGCTTTATAGTGACAATGAAAAATATCGCCGTAGATGTGAAAAACGGGGATTGTGACAAATTCCATAGCTTCCCGCAATCTTCGCCACGTAAACGCCTTGATGAGGTGAAAGCTGCGCGTAATCCTGTTTTAAGGTGGACAGATTAGATTTAAGTATTTTTCTCTGGCTATTATATTATTTATAGTGTATTTATTCACTAAATCCCATAAATATAGGTTTCAATAAAAATGTGACGAGGCAGTCACGCCGCGAACCTTGGGTAAAAGTAGAAATATTTGAATATTAATGAGGATATAATGGCAAAAAAAGGCCCTATAGAGTTTATTCGTCAGGTTAAAAGTGAAGGCAAAAAAATCACTTGGCCGACGCGTCAGGAAACAACGGTCAGTATGATTGCTGTTTTTATCATGGTTTTTATATCATCTATATTTCTATATTTCGCAGATCAAATTATTGCGTATTTGATTAGTTTAGTTATGGGATTTGGCCTGTAAATTAAAGATTATAAATTAAAGATTATAAATTAAAGATTTTAAGAAAAAGGATTAATGATATGGCTATGCGTTGGTACGTTTTACATGTTTATTCAGGGTTTGAGCAAAAAGTTGTAGAATCCATTAAGGAAAAGGCTGCAAAACAAGGGCTTGCTGATTTTATCGAAGATATCCTTGTTCCTACTGAAGAAGTTGTTGAAGTCAGGCGTGGTCAGCGCGTAAGTGCAGAGCGTAAATTTTTCCCTGGTTATGTTCTTGCCCATCTTGAGATGAATGACAATGTTTGGCATTTAATCAAAGATACCCCAAAGGTCAGTGGCTTTTTGGGCGCAGGCGGAAATAAACCTGTTGCAATTAGCGAACGTGAAGCTCAACGAATCCTTAAACAGGTTCAAGAAGGTGTTGATCGTCCGCGTCCTTCCGTTGTCTACGACATTGGTGAAGAAGTCAAAGTTACAGACGGCCCATTTGCTTCGTTCAACGGCATAGTTGAAGAAGTTGACGAAGAAAAAGCGAAGCTTAAAGTTTCCGTGTCAATATTTGGTCGTCCAACTCCAGTTGAGCTTGAATATGGACAGGTTGAAAAGACTTAATACTAATCTTAAAGAAGGAAAGAAAATGGCCAGAGAAGGATATCATGCGCCTATAGAAGAGCTTTCTGATGAAACAAAAGATATTCATAAAGCTTTAGGGCTGTAACCGCTGAATGCTATTGATGCAATAATAGATTCCCACATAGGTCATAATTACTTACGGGCAACCATCATCTTTTTAATCTCTGCAATTGCCTTGGCGGGGTTTAAACCTTTGGGGCAAGTATTGGTGCAGTTCATAATCGTATGACAGCGATACAAGCGGAAGGGGTCTTCCAATTGATCAAGGCGCTCTCCCGTTGCATCATCACGGCTATCTGCGATCCAGCGATAAGCTTGCAGCAGTACCGCAGGCCCCATAAAGCGATCACTATTCCACCAATATGACGGGCAGCTTGTCGAGCAGCAAAAACACAAGATGCAAGCAGCAGGGCCATGGCCATCATCGCCATTAAGCACAAGCGCATCTTCCTCGGATTGTAAACGCTCACGGCTTGGCGCGGGGCTGTCTGACTTTAACCATGGCTGGATTGAGTTATATTGTGCATATATGTGGTTAAGATCAGGCACTAAATCCTTAATCACAGGCATATGCGGCAGCGGAGTTATCTTCACATCCCCCTTAACATCGCCAATATCTTTGGTGCATGCAAGCGTATTCGTGCCATCAATATTCATCGCACAAGAGCCACAAATCCCCTCACGGCACGAACGGCGCAGTGTTAGAGTGCTGTCCACGTTGTCTTTGATATAGAGCAGCGCATCCAAAACCATAGGCCCGCATTTATCAAGGTCAATCTTAACCTCGTCAAGACGCGGATTTTTAACCTCGCCGTTTTCATCCTTATCATCAGGCGACCAACGATAAATCGTAAAAGTCTTTGCATTGCTCGCCCCATCAGAAGCATCAATCTTTTCGCCCTTTTGGATTTTCGAGTTTTTAGGAAGTGTAAATTCAGCCATTGGTTAATCCTCGACTTTACTTTTTAAATAATTATAAGTTTCATTCAAAACTGGGTAATATATTTCAATGCGCTCGGCAATTTCTTGCGCTAGATCTTCATTATAAGTATGAGAGGTGAGATTACGATCTTTTAGCATTTTAATCCATATATTATCATTTTCATCATTTTGCCCCATCCACCCTTGATAGAAGGCTTCTTTAAATGCGGCAGAAGGGCTGCGAATATCTATGCCAAGCGGCTCTAACCTGTCTTTAAACACTTTCCAGAAAAGCTCTATTGTAAATTCAAATCGCTGTATTAAGGCATCGGTGCGAATAGGGTTATCATTAGGAACATCCAAAGCTTCTTTTAATCGAATAACGGCCTTCTCAAGCGCTTGAAATCGTTCAATGTTTTTCATACAAAACCACTCCATCATTTAAAATAGCATCTAAAAATGCGCCAGATTGTTTTTGTAAATGCACACAGTCAATTTTCAAAAGCGTGGGAGCATCCTCAACCAATTCTAAAACTTCCAACCACTCCTCCTCTTTCAAACTTGGAGCATCCAAAGCGATATCAACATCTGCACGCGGCATATTATCACCACGTGCGCGTGAACCGAATAATAATATTTGATCTATTGAATATTGGCTAGCAATATCTTGCACAAGCGCATCAATCGCAGGGTGGATATTCATCACATCAATAAACCCTTTTCTTAGGCGGAATTGGGTCTATTTCATCGGTTAATGTTGTCATTATAACAGGGCGGTAGGTTATACCTGTATTGCCCTTTTCATCAATCGCAATCACAGTATGTTTCATCCATTTTTTATCGTCACGATCAGGGAAGTCATCACGAGCATGTGCGCCGCGTGATTCCTCGCGGTTGGCGGCGGCGTGCATGGATACAACCGCTTGTGATAGCAGGTTATCAAGCTCTAGAGCTTCGACTAAATCAGTGTTGAATATCATAGAGCGGTCTTTAATTCCGATATCGACTTTGCCTGCGAAACATTCATTAATCTTGCCAACGCCTTCATTCATGCTATCGCCATTGCGAAACACTGGAGCATGGGTTTGCATTGTTCGTTGCATTTGATCGCGCAATTTGGCGACGCTGGTGTCACCATCAGAATTACGGTAATGGTCAAGGCGGGCGATTGCTTTTGAGCCATCATCCGCGCCGCATGGGCGATGTGGCATTCCTGCGCTTATCACTTCGGCTGCGCGGTTTGCCGCCGCTCTGCCAAACACAACAAGGTCAAGCAGCGAATTAGAGCCAAGGCGGTTCGCCCCATGCACAGAAACACACGCAGCTTCACCAATAGCCATAAGCCCTGATACAACTGCATTGGGGTCACTCTTCGTCGGACGCAAAACTTCGGCCATATAATTAGTTGGAATGCCGCCCATATTATAATGAACTGTCGGCAGAACGGGAATAGGCTCTTTTGTTACATCAACGCCAGCAAATA
>JAMONE010000157.1 GCA_027066695.1 Micavibrio sp.
GATAGCCTTTGCAGGGCGATCAAATGTCGGTAAGTCCTCGCTGATTAATGCGCTTACTGGGCGTAATACTTTGGCGCGTACCTCTAATACACCAGGGCGCACGCAAGAGCTTAATTATTTCAATTTGGGTGATCGTCTATACATGGTTGATATGCCGGGATATGGCTATGCTAAAGTGTCAAAATCAAAGATAGAGGCATGGACTAACCTTATATTTGATTATTTAAGGGGGCGGCCAACATTGCGTTGTGTCTTTATACTTATTGATGCTCGCCATGGCTTAAAGCCTACGGATATAGAGCTTATGGAGACACTGGATAAAGCGGCTGTCTCGTATCGTATCATATTAACAAAGGCTGATAAGGTTAAAACTCAAGGGTTGGAAGCTGTATTAGAAAAAATTAATGCTATTATAAAAAAACACGCCGCCGCTCACCCTGAAATCTCATATACCAGCAGTGTAAAAGGAACAGGAATTCCCGAGCTTCGTGCAATTATAAATTCCTATGGTGAGTGATTATTTATATAGCTAAATATCCAATTGATCTACTGTGATTTCATGGCTATAGTTGGCCATATGTTAGGATTGCAACACGTTAAAATTACATCGGAAATGTTAAAGCTTGTCAGTGAAGTTGATGAGTTTAAAGGCGCATGGCGGGCGATGGAGAATCATACAACATCTTTGCAATTGCTTGGCGATGTATCAAGTTTCGGTCGTAATTTTAAAGAAATAGCAAATAGCTGGCATGACCAGCCACTAGATGTCGATTTGCTATGTCGTCTTCACGCGGCATTTACGGGGGCAAAGCAGGTTAGTCTCTATAAGGAAAAATCTGTGCCTTTAGATATTTTAAAAGATGACGAGATTATCGGCTCTCTTAATGTTGCATCACCCGCCGAAGTGCGTAGCCTCATGCCACGGCTTATGAGCTGGACAGAAAAAGCATTTGAGGAGAAGGAGTTTCATCCGCTATTTATTATTGCTATTTTTACGGCTGTTTATTTGCAGTTTTGCCCATTTGAAAAGGGAAATCAAAAGCTTGCGCGGATGCTTATTATTCTTTTGATGTTTAAGGCTGGCTATAGCTATGCGCCCTATGCCACGCTGGATGATATATTAAATGAACATGCAGATGAGTATTATAAGGCTCTTGAACATACGCAAAAGACATTGGCTGCGGGCAAGGTTGATTGGGATATTTGGTTAGAATTTTTCTTTAAAATTTTAAAGGCGCAGAAAGATAAATTGCAAGAACGCATTGAAAAAGGTAGTGCTGAAATTATAAATATGCCGATTCTATCGACAAAAATACTTAAACTCTTTGATAAGCATGATCGATTGAATATGAAAGAGATTGAACGACTAACCCGCGGGAAACGCTCTACCCTGAAACTGCGCCTTGGGGAGCTTGTCGAGGGCGGCTATATTGTTCGTCACGGTAAAGCCCGCGCGACTTGGTATAGCAAGGTTTAATCCTGACTTTAATTCTATCTAACCAGCAATATATGATAAAATATTAATCTGTTGCTTTGGCCAATATCACTGTAACAAGCGGTATAATTAGTAGAGGCTATGGCTTGCCCGCCGCTATATGATCCATCGAATTTTGGCAATGAAAGCGTAGAGTGATTTCCTGCTGTCAGGATATTTTTGCCATTTGTATCAAATGAATGCCCTAAAAGTGAGTTTATTTTCTCACATATTAACTGTATATTCGGGTGAGCTGGTGATGTCCATGTGGAATTGCTGGCATTAGATATTATCATTATAGCTAGCTCGTTTCGCGTAGCATCGCCAAGAGTTGGCCTTAAACTGCCTGTAATATTATAGCGCAAATCCCCACTATTTAGCTCTGATACAGGGATTTCAGGGATTTTTTCGAATGTTATATTTCCGCCCAGAGGATGAAAAACATGGCATGATAGATCAGCAGGCGCATTTGCGTTGTAATATATATCATCGCTGTCTTGGTAATTGTTATCACCATCAGAATCATAGGAAAAGCTAAGCTCATTTTCCGAGCAATTATTTCTGCGTAATTTATCTACGCTATGAGATATTTTTTTTGTGTAGCTCAATATATCACTGGCGGCTAGCTCAGCTTTACGTGCGTTCATTGCAGTTGTTTGCTGCCCTCTCATACCGCGCGAGATGGTGAATGCTAGCGTTGCAAAAAGGGCAATTGCAAGGATAATATAGAAAAATGCACTGCCCTTTTCCGAGCTTTTAATTTTTATCATCATCTTTATCTGGTGCGGCAGGTTTTGCCCCGAAGATAGCAGGTTTAGCTTTGCTTTCTTCTGTTTTAGGCGCATCTATCGGCGCGGCTGGCGGAGTTTCTTCTTTATCTGGTGCGGCAGGTTTTGCCCCGAAGATAGCAGGTTTAGCTTTGCTTTCTTCTGTTTTAGGCGCATCTATCGGCGCGGCTGGCGGAGTTTCTTCTTTAGCTGGCGCGGCGGCGGGTTTTGCTCCAAAAATAGATGGTGCAGCTTTGCTTTCTTCTGCTTTAGGCGCATCTATCGGCGCAGCTGGCGGTGTCTCTTCTTTGGCTGGTGCGACTGGCGGAGGAGGCGGCGGTGGTGCAGCGACACTTGGCGGAGGGATGTCGTTTGTAAGTGCATGTATCATCACAAGAGATGCAATGCCTGCATCAACAGGGCCAACAGATGGCTTGTTATTATTAACGAAACCATCATTAAGCGCGGCGATTTCATCTGACGTTTCAATCGCAACCTCACAGCGCATAGCCGTCCATGTTTTATTAACCATGAAATCACGTAGTTTTGTGATAGCATTTGCATGCTTAATAATAGCATCATCAGATGGAGGCAACGACATAAAGCGAGTAACGCGCATTGCCTTTGCAAAACCCGGATTTGAATAGAATACAGCGCAATCAACAACGGTTTCACCATAAGTAATGATGGCTTGTCCCTCTTTAAATCCACGTAATTTATCATAATTTGCGCGTGGACGTGTTTGAACGCTGGCTTGCTTTGAATCATGGTACGAGCCAAACTCGCTACCACCTGCCATTTGGAAGCCTGATACTTCTGTTACCATTGCGCTACCGACTGTTTTTTCGAAGAAATCTTTAGTTTCCGTAGGGTCTTCCAATTTACCGAATAATTTAATGTTACAGTTCGCAGTAATAGACATAGCCTCTTCACGCACACGCTTTTTCATTGCAGGTAAATCCTGCCCCGCAAATACAAGTGAGAAACCAAGCGAACGAGCCTGAGCGGCCATAACAGCCATACCTTCGGCAACATAATAACCAACCTCATCAAACACGGTCATAAATGGTGTTGAAGAATGTGTTGGCTTATTTTCAATAACTTCAGCAGAAGATCCTTCAACTGTTGAGCCAAGCGCTGAGCCCATCATGCCCTTAATGGAGGCAGAAACAATTTTACCAAGATTTGCAATCTCATCACCTGATTTTTCCAAAGCAGGAACAAGAACAACAAGTATTCGGCGGTTTAAAACAATATCAACCATATCCACGTCAGCGGCCTGCGTATCAAAGATATAGCCGTAATCATCACCCAAAGATTGAAGTGAACGGGTAAATTGCATAGCCAAGAAGCCATGTTGCTGGCTGGCTGTTTCTGTATTAACTTGCGGAGTATCAGGGCCAGGAGGCTTTACCTTACCATCATCATCATAAGCCTCACCAACAAAACCAGGCAAAGTATCAAGATAGCCTATCATACCAGCTAAAATTTCTTTTGGTACGGCCTCGTCACGAGATAATTTAATAACATTGTTAAGCGATAGATAATCCCGAATTGTACGTACAGACATTGGAATTTCTTGATTATCACGCTTCCACGTTAATGCGGGCATCATTGCACCAACAAGCGAGACGGCGCGTTCTTTCCACATCGCGTTATCACCGCCACCATCGGGCATTAAACTAACCAGCATATTGGTTAGATAGGACGCTGATCCCGATGAAAATGGATTCATTGTGTTTGATGGTGCGGCTGTGTCTGAGTTACCAGTCATATAGTTCAGGACAAGCAAATCATCATCACGACCAAAGCGGCGCACCAACGATGATAGGGAGGACCAAAGATCAGTATCGGCTTTACCATCGACATAAACAAAGCCAGAACCCCATGACATAGCGTTAGTAACAAGGGATTTCAGCCCCTCCGTTTTACCCGCTCCAGTTGTTCCGAGATACAAGAAATGAGTTCTGATATCCGAGTTTGTAAACCAAACTTCTTCATTGCTTTCTTCGGCATTGCCAAGATATAAAATTCCCTCTGATTTACCTTTTTTACCGTTGCGCCCATTATTACCGTCAGCGTATCTTGAGCTAATTGGAAGTTTAAAAACCAGCGTTTTATCACGTGTAGATAACCATACGAAATACATAAGCAAGAAAATAATAATTAAGTCTGCAAAGGCAAGTGCCCAATCATTAATAAATATAGCAACGCCAGCAATTATAAAAATAGCAGCGGAATAGGTTGTGCCTGATAAGTTATCAGCTATACGCACGCTAAGTGGTCTGATATCCCTCAGAAGAGTTTCATGTTGATGCTCATATTTTTTTTGATTTAGTGCCATTTTAAGAGAGTTACCTTAAATATTAACGATTGTTCAAAAAGTCATCTGCGGAAATTGCTACGCCAGAAGACCCTTGCGAATTTGTATTTGAATGAGCAAAATCATTAGCTCCATGCTTGCCTAAATTAACGTTATTTGATGCAAAAATAACCCAAATAAGAATAAGCACAAGGACTAAAACCAAGGAAAGAATCGCTCCAATTTTATTGTCCCTTGTATTATTAGAAGAGGCAGGGACCGCTTGTGCATTGCTGTTTGATACGATATCATTTGGTTTAATTTGACCATGCGCACCTTGCAAAGCTTGTGATATTTCCATTAAAACATCTACAGATGCTTGCTTATTATCAAAATGTGCAATTTCATCAACTTCCTCACCTTTTGTTTTCAGGATTAGCACAAAAGTTTTTGCTTTTTTATCTTCTTGAATAGTAAAGGCAGAAGATTGAGCCTTTTCTAAATCAGCTTGCCATATAACGGGCATTTGAGCATTTGGAAGTGAAAGAATGAGTTTTCTATCAACGATAGTTACATTTGTAGGTGTTTCTTTTGTCATTTTATATTCTCTATTTTATTATCTTTAATTTTATTTCTATATAGCTTTTTTAACACCACGTTTTTTGGAGTTAGTATAATCTAATTGTGGAATAGGACGCGCCATAGGTGATTGCATATATTCTTGAATCGTTTGCAATGCATGCTCGACTTTTGGCACAGGAATAGGACGCATTGTTAATTTTTCTGCTTTAAAATGTGACATAGCCCCTAAAGATTCCATATGAAAAGATTGCCTACCCATATTATTCAGCGGATACCATAAATTACGATCATGCGCACGAAGCCATACAAATTGTGCAGGAGCTGAAACTCCGCCCTCTTCACGGGCAAATTGCAGTGCGCGAAGCATTGCTGTTGTTTCAAATGCATGACGATTTACTTGCGAAAGAGTTTTTGCTGATAATTCTTTATTCTTAAGAATGTTTTGAGCTTCTTTTAGCAATTTTCTATCCTTGGATAAATTTAAGCCACCATTCCCCGACCAGCATGTTGCTAAACGAGATAAAAGATCATCCGATTGATCTCTTTTTCTTGATGCCTTTAAACAAAATGCGGCCAATAATACTTGCTTATAACCGTCAAGATTTTTAGATCCCCGCCATGGTTTTCCAAGTTGTTTTATGAATGCTCTTGAAGCACTTTCCTCATCAATTTTGCCATCAGGAACTTGGATACTATTGAAAGCAAGCCATTCTTCTGGCCCTAAAGCTTCTGCAAAAAGAGGTAATTCAGCAGGGACTGGCGCACCTGGTGGGCGCGGCGGCTGTGATGAGGGGTTAAATTTTATGAATGGCGAGATAACAGGAAAAACTTTTGCTTGTGCCTCAATAAGGTTTTCAAGGGTCATTCTTTTTCTGTAATGTGTTTTTGGGCCTTTGAATATGCACCAAAATGCGCCCATAGATATAAGTATAAGAAGAGGAATTCGTAAAGGCTGCATAGCTAATGCTGTGAAATATGAAAGATGCTCGTATTTTAATTTTTCTTTTTGATATTCCTGAACGGCTTCTAAGCCTGCTTGGAAATTATATTCTTTGCCTCTATATAGTATTTCATAGTCATCACTAACAAACCAAGAAATAACCCACATCTCACCATAACGTATCCAGCGCACTGCCTCACGTACCTCGACATTATAAAAATACCAAAATAGCCATAATAATATAGCTAGTATGACGAGCATAATTGTCCAGCCAATACCGCCCTCATATAGTGTATCGCCTGCTTGTTGTCCGTTATTCAAAATTCAAATCCAATAAGTTTACTAAAATATATTTTACACAAGATTCAATTTAACAGAAAAAACTAAAAAAAACCAACAGTTAAGATGATTAAAAATTAATGATAAAATAGTTAATTTTATACTAGACAAAAAATCAACACTCGTATAGATAGTTATGTCGTGAATTGTCAGAGGTTTATATGTATTGCTCCCATCTGTAATTTAAGATGATAATATATTTATAAAAGATATGTGCCGTAATAGCTCAGTTGGTAGAGCAGTTGATTTGTAATCATCAGGTCCCGAGTTCGAATCTTGGTTACGGCACCATTATATTCTCACCAGACAAACAACCACCTAACACCTTGAAAGGTAAGGCTAAATCAGGGATTCGATACTCGTGTTTCCGGTCATAGACTAGGCTCTTGGTAAAGGTCAGTTTCAGCACAGCACGCTTCTCTGCAAAGCCACCGCAAGCCCATATTTTATGCGGATTTGCGAGATATTGAAGTGAAGTTCGATACATCTGCTCATAGGGCTTCACAGGATGCCCACAAGTAGAGATTTTCTCCTCAACTACTATTTTGTCCTTTTGCAGCCTATCAATGCGCTTTTCAAAAGCCTTGATCACGGCAGGACTTTGCGCCTCAACAACCCGATCTAAGAACCTGTTTAAAATCTTTTTGATATCTGCTATACTTCCTTAGGCAACTTTGGAGATTTAAATGTCACATACTTAGGCTTTGCTGATCAAAAAAGTGTTCTACAGGCTGAGCTACCCACGGCGGCAGACGATTGAAGCTCGTGGGTTGTTTTACAAATCTCTGCGTTTATATGGCCTGGGCGAACAAAAACACCAGTGGAAGTTATTGAATGCCGCATGGATTCAGATACAGAAACTAAAAGGCAGCCTTAGTAATCAGGAAAACATACTTCCAATAAAAAACATAACTTTACGACTTGGTTAGAAAAAGATTCATCCCATGGAACACCTTTATTGATATTGGCATTAGCAGTGTACCTGGCCGATGAAGAAAACAAGGAAGCCTACTTGGATACGGTGATTTTAACGCTAGAAATTAGTGCTTGGTAATCGGGTATTATTGGGTATACTCGGGTATGGAATCGGATATGAGGCTTGAATGAGAGAACCAAAAATCACTATTGGACAAGACTTACTTCAGCTCATTGCGGAAATTGATGAGTTCAAAGGGCGATGGCAAGCCCTCAAAACTATGTCTCCAAAACGTCTGCAACAACTGCGAAAAGTTGCCACTATAGAAAGCGTAGGCTCGTCTACACGGATATTGCACTATTCAAGCAGCATGATCGCTTAACCATTGCACAAATAGTGGAGTTGACAGGTGCCAACCAGAATACGCTGAAAGTACGCTTGCGAGAATTGGTTAATAGCGGGCGTATCCAACGGCACGGTAAGGCTCGTGCCACATGGTACAACTTGGCTTAAGTGAGCCCCTCCCCAACCCCCTCATGACCAAGAGAGAATTCATATCCCCCTTGAGAAACCCATAGATCAACCGTACGCCGATTGAATAAGTGCGCACACAAATGAGTAACAATAACCTTGCCTCTTCCTAAATTTTCCGCCATAAAAGGCAAATGAAAAATACTATATCAGTGCGCGGGGCGCGGGAACATAATTTAAAGAACATCGATATCGATATTCCGCGTGATAAGCTTGTGGTTATTACGGGGCTTTCTGGCTCGGGAAAATCTTCGCTTGCGTTTGACACTATTTATGCGGAAGGGCAGCGTCGCTATGTCGAGAGCCTATCTGCTTATGCCCGCCAATTTCTTGAGGTGATGCAAAAGCCTGATATTGACAGCATCGAGGGGCTATCGCCTGCTATATCAATAGAACAAAAAACTACGAGCAAAAATCCGCGCTCTACCGTTGGGACAGTTACGGAGATTTACGACTATATGCGCTTGCTTTGGGCGCGTGTGGGTGTCCCGTATTCCCCCGCCACGGGCAAGCCGATCACCAGCCAATCCGTAAGCGAGATTGTCGATAGAATTATGGATATGGATGAAGAGACAAAACTCTATATCCTTGCGCCCATAGTTCGCGGGCGCAAAGGTGAGTACAGGAAAGAATTCAAAGATCTGCAAGCAAAAGGTTATGCCCGCATTAAAGTTGACGGCACTCTATATGAAATTGATGAAGTGCCTGCACTTAACAAGAAACTCAAACATGATATAGAAGTAGTAATTGATCGGCTTGTGATACGAAACGATGCGAAAGACACATTGCAAAAACGCCTTGCTGATTCCGTGGAAACTGCCTTAGGTTTAGCCGATGGTCTAGTCATTGCCGAAAATGCAAACACTGGTTCACAAGCTCTATTCTCGGAAAAATTCGCTTGCCCCGTGTCAGGGTTCACAATTGCTGAAATTGAACCACGGCTATTCTCGTTCAACTCGCCTCACGGCGCATGTCCCTATTGCGATGGACTTGGCGATAAGAATGATTTTGACGAAAATTTGATAATCCCTGATGCCAGCAAATCCATAGATCAGGGCTGCGTCATTCCATGGACAAAAAACTTTGCACCTTTTTATATGCAAGCATTAAAAGCGGTTGCATCATATTACGGATTTGACTCGTCAACCCCGTGGAAAGACATGGAGGATAAGCATAAAGAAGTAATCCTTTATGGCTCTGGCAATGTCAAAATCCCCACCATCTATGAGAGTAAAAGCGAAAGCACATGGAAAAGCAACAAGCCGTTCGAGGGGGTCATTAATAATCTAAAACGCCGCATGATCGAGACAGAAAGCAACGCCTCGCGAGAGCGGCTCGCCGAATTTATGATAAGCGCACCATGCAATGAGTGCGGCGGTGCACGCCTTAAAATGGAAGCTTTGGCAGTTAAAATTGACGGTAAGCATATATCCGAAATCGGCGAACTTGACATTCAAGAGGCGCATAAATGGTTCAAGTCTCTTACAACCGTCATTGCGAGCGAA
>JAMONE010000158.1 GCA_027066695.1 Micavibrio sp.
TATAATCCATATATTACCAAATACAACTATAAACGCAGATAATAATAAATATTTGATATAAATCAATAATCATGACTTTGACGGTGAATTCGATAGTAAATAATGCGACATAAAATCAGGCAGCACCATAAAAAACCATGCTATAAAGGTTGTCATAGCAGGAAAAGCAATGCGCCCTTTGTTATTTTCAATTCCCTTAGCGATAATTCTTGCCGCTTTATCTGTATCCATAAGAAACGGCATTTTAAACTCATTAGCATCAGTCATGCGTGATTTAACAAAACCAGGGCAAACAACATTAACATATACGTTAGACTTACTTAAAACATTCCTTAAGCTCTCGCCATATATTTTGACCGCGGCTTTAGAGCCACAATAAGCAGGCGCACCAGGCCAACCGCGATATCCCGCTAATGAGCTCATAATAACAATACTGCCTGATTGACGCTCAATCATCCTATTTTGAAGCGGACTAATAGTATTAAGCACACCATATAAATTTACACCAAAAACCCGCTTCACTTGCTCGGGATCTTCACTGGTATTGCCATTAGTGCCTGCGGAAATCCCTGCATTTGCAATTATAATATCAACCGCATGCTTATCATCAATATCAAGCAACCATTCTTCCATAGCTTTAGCATCTGTTACATCAATAAGCCCCGATATAACCCTCGCCCCTTTGGCAGAGCAAATATCCGAGATTTCTTTTAAGCGCTGCTCGTTTTGCCCTGTTAAACAAAGCACCACACCGCTTTTCGCATATAACTCGGCCAAAGCGCGGCCAATTCCGCTAGATGCTCCCGTAATGACAATAACTTTAACTTTATTAGGGGCTACACTCATTTTATATCCTTTATAACTTTGGAATTGCGATTTCCTTATACTCTGTATACTTTATAGTAACAATAAAATGGAGCAAGCTATATGAGTGACATCGAAAGACGCGGATTAATGTATGTAATGTCATCACCTTCAGGTGCTGGTAAAACAACAATTACACGTTCATTATTAAAAAATAATGATGATCTTATAATTTCAATATCAGCAACCACACGCAAAAGACGCGCTGGTGAAGTTCATAGCCAAGATTATTATTTTATGAATTTGGATGAGTTTCGCGACATGGTCGATAACAGGGAAATGCTTGAACATGCCAAAGTCTTTGATAATTACTATGGAACTCCGCGCGCACCTATTGAAAAAGCTCTGTCCGAAGGAAAGGACGTGATTTTTGATATTGACTGGCAAGGAACACAGCAGCTCTCTGAAATTGCCCGTGAAGATCTTGTCACCGTATTTATTCTACCTCCAACGCGCTCTGCGCTAGAGACTAGATTACGCAATAGATCAAAAGACACCCTTGAATCTGATGCAGATATAAGAGGTCGCATGTCAAAAGCCGCAGATGAAATGTCTCATTACACTGAATATGACTATGTCATCATTAATAGCGATATTGATGAAGCAATTAAAAAAGCTCAAACTATTTTAGACGCTGAGCGTATAAAACGTCGCAGAGTAGTTGGGCTATCAAATTTTGTGCGTGGATTAAAAGACGGATTATAATTTATAATAATTTGAATTAACAACCTAACACCGTCATCGCGAGCCGTAGGCGTGGCGATCTATTGCCTCTCTTTGTAAACGCTAGATTGCCACGTCGCAAAGACTCCTCGCAATGACTATTAGTGTCTTATTTTAAACTGAAATTACTATATTTTTAGCAATCTCGAAAACCTCATCTACTTCCAGCATATTTAAATCATCCCTTTGTATAGTGAAAACATCTCCCCCCCTTGGAGCATGTTTTGCAGGGTCGCTGCTGGAAGAAAACAGGGCAATACAAGGACATCCTGCCGCGCCAATAATATGCATTGGCCCTGTGTCATTTCCAACCGCGCCCGCCGCGCTATGCGCCATGCTCGCAATTTGAAATAGTGACGTTTGCCCTGTTAAATTAACCGCTTGAGGGCAAATTTTGGCAATTACGGCGGAAACTTCTTCTTCATCTGATGTACCGATAATCACGATTTGATAGCCTAAATCAGTTAATTTACATGCTAATTCACCATATTTTTCCTTCGGCCAGCGTTTTTGCGGATGTTGCGGGGCGCATCCTGCAACCAGCATAATATAAGGCGATACCAAGTTAAATTCTGATATATCCTCTTTCATCCATTCAAGATTATCAATTTCTATATCACTTATACCCGCGCCCTCCAAAGCTTGCTTATGACGGGCAAAAGCATGGGCTGTTTGCTTTTTCTTGCGCATAACGCCTCTTTTTGCCCCTACCCATTCAGGCTGTTTGCTCTTAGGGAACAGCTTGGAATAAAAGGAGGTACGCTCATTATTTTGCAAGTCATATACATAAGCAAAACCACCACTAACCAGTTGTTTTCTTAAAGATATTATTGCTGGAATATTAAAAAGCTTTGGCCTGCTATCAATAATAATATCATCAAAATAGCCGCATTTTTGCGCAAATTCTTTAAATGGCTTTGTCGTGAGAAGCGTTATATGAGCATTTGGGTGATGCTTACGAATTGCCGCCATAGCCCCAAGAGCTTGCACAAAATCCCCCAAAGCACTTAGCTTTATAACCAGAATATTTTCCATTATTTATATCGCATTGACTATATGACGTGGATTTGGACTTTTCTTTATTTTCATGGAATCGTTCAAAAGCTCTGCATAAACATCCAAAGTCTTATCCGCCATAATATCCTTTGTAAAGTTTTCAGCCACATTAGTCATAGAGCGCGTCGCAAGAACTGCGCGTTGCGTCGCATTAAGGGATAGCGCCTCACTTATCGCCTGCGCCAAAGCATCAGGATCTGAAGGTGGCACATGCCAGCCAGTATCACCGCGCACTATTGTCTCACGCGCACCACCATGATCGCTTGCAATAATTGGTCGCCCCATCGCTTGCGCCTCAACAGGAACGCGGCCAAATCCTTCGGGATCAGTAGACGCAGAAACAACAACAGTTGAAAGCATATAAGCCGCAGGCATGTCATGGCATTGATCAATAATACGCATTTGCGCCCCGAGATTTTTTTCTTCGATATAGGCTTCCAGCTCTTCGCGATATTCGGTGCGCCCTTGGTCAGAGCCAATCATCACGCAAAATATATCATCACGATTTAGCTTGGCTATGGCATCTATTAAAACATGATGCCCCTTCCACCTTGTCAAGCGACCAGGAAGCATAACAATATTCGCGCCATCAGGAATGCGCCAATTCTTCTCCAAATCTATCATACGCTCTGGCGTTACTGTAGTCGGGTGAAAACGCTCAATGGGTATTCCACGGTGGATTACTCTAATGCGCTCTTTTTCTACCGAATAATTCTTCATTAGATATTCCGCAATATATTCAGATATCGCAATAATGATTTCACCACGCATAATCGAGCTGTTATAAAAACGCTTCACCTCACCATTAATATTATATGGCGCATGGCAAGTCGTCATAAAACGCGCCTTTGTCCCTTTGCATGCGCGCCATGCACTCCACGCAGGAGCGCGGCTTCTCACATGGACTATATCAACATTTTCACGTTTTATGATCTTACGAAGGCTTATAATATTCTTAAGCATAATAAGCGGATTTTTGCTGTGGACTGACAAGTCAATATGCACAGCCCCAACTCTTGCAAGCTCTGACACACGATAGCCCGCATTTGATACAACGATAGCCTTACCGCCAGCTTTCACAATTTCTGCGGCAATATCAATGCATCCTTGCTCTGCCCCGCCCGCGCCAAGCGAGGGAATTATTTGCATGATTACGGGCTGCGTTGAATCTTTATCCATAGAAATTAAAATAGGGGTGTTTTTCGTTTTTGGAAAGTATATATTTTATTAAAGGAGAAATAATGAGCATTTCATACATTAATAAAACTAACGGTAACAAACTGGCTTATATTCATATAAAGCCATCGGGCAATGGCAAAAAATTACCTGCTGTTATCTTCTTAGGCGGCTTTAAATCTGACATGGCGGGTACAAAAGCTGTCTTTTTAGAACAGCAATGCATTACGCGAGGTCAAGAGTTCATCCGCTTTGATTATTCAGGTCACGGCCAATCTGAAGGTGAGTTTATAAACGGAACGATAGGCTCATGGAAAAATGATGCTTTGAGCATAATAGACAATATTACCAAGCGTGACATCATTCTGGTTGGCTCATCAATGGGAGGGTGGATTTCTTTATTGCTGCTATTAGAGCGGGAAAAGCGCATTAAAGCCATGATCGGCATTGCCAGCGCACCTGATTTTACCAAAGATATTGAACAGCGCATGAATGATAATGATTTGGCCATGATTGAAAAACTCGGCCGCCTTGAAATCCCCAATGAGTATAGTGACGAGCCATATATCTTCACCAAAGAACTTCTCAAAGACGGCGCACAGCAAAGTATTTTAGATAGAAATCATAAAACCACTACTCCGATTATTTTAATACAAGGCAAGCAAGACCCCGATGTCCCATGGGAAAAAGCACTAAAGATAAAGAATTGTTTTCTACACTCGAATGTTAAAATTATTTTTATTGATGATGGTGATCACCGATTATCACGTAAGCAGGATCTAAACTTAATTAATGCTGAAATAATCAAAATATAGTATCAACATAGAAACCTCTTTTAAACAAGTTTTGCAGAGCATTCTATAGAGGCTAAATCTAACTTTTGTATCTTGGATAAAGACTTAATTTCAATCTCTCTTTTTGAGGCGAAGGATCTGTTTTCACATTCTTCCTTATATATAAGTGTCATTGGCGCGCGGCCTTTAGTGTATTTCGCGCCTTTTCCAGAGTTATGCTCACTCAAGCGGCGTTTAATATCTGTTGTAATACCAGTATAGAGCGTCGCATCAGCGCATTTCAGTATATAAACATACCACGCCATTAATATAAGCCACCAGTGCCTGTTGTTGCAGATGATGAATTACTCGGCGGCGCGGTAATATTCTTATTTTGGTCATCAGGAATGTAATAATATTCATCATCCACACTATTTTCAGAGTTATAGTAATTAGGCATTAAAGATATGCCATCACCATCAAGGATATACATTTCATCTGTTGGCTCTGTCCCTATAATAAAGGATTCCCAGATTACATTCTCATCACCAGCTTGGGCGCGTACACCTGTTTTTGCGTTAATGCGCAAATTTCTAATACCTGAAGGCTTACGAAACGGTGCAGGCGGCTTATCCGCCAAAGCATTTTTCATGAAGCTTTTAAATATAGGAACAGTCACCGATGAGCCAGTTTCCTTTTTCCCCAGCGATCGCGGGCTGTCAAAGCCAGTGAAAACGCCAACCACTAAATTAGGTGAATACCCAACAAACCACGCATCACGAGAGTCATTTGTTGTACCAGTCTTTCCCGCAAGAGGCCGTCCAAGCGAGCGAAGGCGAACGCCTGTACCGCGCTGAACCACTCCTTCCATAATGGATGTCATTTGGTAAGTTGTACGCTTATCCGCGATTTGCTCTCTTATATCGGGAATATCAGGAACTGGCTGCCCCTCCCATTTTATCATATTACCGCAATTATTACATACGCGTTTATCATGCTTGAAAATAGTATTGCCGTAACGATCTTGCACACGATCAATGAATGTTGGAACAATTTTCTTACCCCCATTAGCAATAATTCCATAAGCCGCAGTCATGCGCAAAAGCGTAGTTTCCGCAGCGCCCAATGAATTTGCTAAAAGAGGGCGCATATTGTCAGTAATACCAAAATGATCGGAATATTTTGCAATTAAATCCATTCCCAAAAAATCTGCCAAGCGCACAGTCATAAGATTTCGAGATTTTTCAACGCCTATCCTTATCGGCGTAGGGCCATAGAAAATATTGGAGTAATTGCTTGGCTTCCATGTTCCTGCTATCTTGTCCTCTAAGACAAATGGAGCATCAAGCACCAATGTTGCAGGCGTAAATCCCTTATCCAGCGCGGCTAAATATACAAAGGGTTTAAATGCCGATCCTGGTTGACGCTTGGCTTGCGTTGCGCGATTAAACTCACTCACACCATAGCGATAATTCCAACCGCCCTGCATCGTTAAAATGCGCCCTGTATGCGGGTCAAGCGCGATTAACGCCCCTTGAACATGCGGGATTTGGCGCAAGACATAGTCGCGATCCTCTGCATCATCAGATTTTTTCTGCACCATTATAATATCGCCCATTGCAATAACTTGATTTAAAGATGTGATTTTATCGCCTCTTTTATAACCACCATCCTTATATTTCCGCGCCCATTTAGAATCTTCTAAATTAAGTGTAGCTTGATCATTTTTGGTAAACCCTATTTTTGCGGATTCTCTCGAAATCTCCAAAACAACGGCCAAGTCCCAGCTTTTAAGCATAGCATCAGGGCGATTTATATTTTTAAGTTGCGAGCGCCAATCATCCATGTTCTCCAGCTTACCTAACGCGCCGCGCCAGCCATGGCGCATATCATAAGCCATAAGGCCATCACGCAAAGAAGTCTCTGCAATCAATTGTAATTTCGGATCAACGGAAGTTCTAACAACCAACCCACCTTGATATAAGCTATCCTCGCCATAACGATCAGATAGCTCACGGCGAACTTCTTCGGCGAAATATGGCGCATCAACACGCCTGCTGGTATCCTTACGCATTTCAAGCGGGGTAAGCTTTGCCAGCTCGGCTTGTGATTTGGTTATATAATCTTCCTTAACCATGCGATCTATCACCCAATCACGGCGGATTAATGCTCTTTCATGGTTTTTCACTGGATGGTAATTATTCGGCGCTTTTGGCAAGCATGCAAGATATGCTACCTCGGCAATGCTAAGCTTTTCCAGTGATTTACCAAAATAATAAAGCGAGGCAGCAGCAACCCCATAAGTACCACCACCAAGGTAAATTTCATTAAGATATAGCTCTAAAATATGGTCTTTACCCAATGTTTTATTCATTCGGTAAGCTAAGATAGCCTCTTTGATTTTGCGAACATAAGATACCTCATTGGTCAAAAGAAAATTCTTTGCAACTTGTTGAGTTATCGTTGATGCACCCTTTGGACGGCGGCCTGATCCTGCATTTTTTAAATTAGAAATCATTGCGCGAACAACAGCCTTCATATCAACACCGCTATGACTATAGAAATTCTGATCTTCCGCCGCAATAAATGCCTGCTTTACCAAATCAGGAATAAATCCAATAGGAACAAAAACACGTTTTTCCTGCGCAAACTCGGCTAATAGATGGCCATCCCCTGCATACAGCCTTGTTACAATTGGAGGCTCATAATTACGAAGCTTACTGTAATCAGGCAAATCTTTAGCATAATAGCTAAGCGCATAAACAAAGCCGCCAATCGCAATAACTGCCCCTAGGAATCCTATAGAGAATAATCCTAAAAAACCGTACCAAAAATATTTCATTTCTATTCCTTAATCGCTATGCATGATAAGGATCATATCTATATCAGGCGACGAGTTATAGGGCCATTTGAGCGACCATGGATAAACTGATCAACATATTCATTACCTGAGTGATCAAGATCATCAACCGCGCCTTTCCAAATTATTTTACCGCCATAAATCATCGCAACATAATCCGCAATTTTCCTGACGCTACCCATATCATGAGTAATTGAAAGAGCAGTCGCGCCAAGCCCTTGCACTTGTTCGACAATAAGCTCATTAATAACTTCTGCCATTATTGGGTCAAGGCCTGTTGTCGGCTCATCAAAAAATATAATTTCAGGGCTAATTGCAACTGCGCGCGCAAGACCAACACGTTTTTGCATACCGCCCGAAAGCTCGGCTGGATATAAATTAATGATCTCTTCCTTTAATCCAACAGCCAAAATCTTTTGAATTGCAATCTCTTTGGCTTCTTTTTTGCACATGCCATGGCCATGAACTAGGCCAAAGGCTATATTCTCCCATATTTTCAAAGAATCAAACAGCGCAGCACCTTGGAAAAGCATACCAAATTTCTTCATAAATTCAGCGCGGATTTTAAGGTTTTGCCCTGTGCTTTCTTTACCATCAATTAAAATAGAGCCGCTATCTGGCGGAATAAGTCCCAAAATACATTTAATCATAACTGACTTACCAGTGCCTGAGCCACCAATCACAACCAAAGATTTCCCCGCAGGGATACTTAAATCAAGGTCATTCAAGACATGGTTATTTCCAAATGCTTTGCTAACCCCTTTTAGGTCAATTTTTGCTGTATCTTTATTTATATCTTGCGCCATATCACTCATGAGAAAAATATCTGTGTTAGTAGATAGTTAAATATCAAAATTAATATAGATGACGACACCACCGCATTCGTAGTAGCCGCGCCGACACCTTGCGCTCCTCGCGCTGAATTAAACCCGTGATAACAGCCCATAATCGCGACAATAAACCCAAATACTCCCGCCTTCATCAAGCCTGAAACCACATCCATATATTCCAGCATATCCCATGTTTGCGATAGGAAATTAGTGGGGCTGAAACCAAGTGAGTAAACGCCGACCAAATAGCCGCCAAAAATGCCAATTATATCACCAACAAATACTAATATTGGAAGCATAAGAGTAGCGGCAATAACGCGCGGAGCAATTAAATATTTAAACGGATTAACTGATAAAGTGCGCAGCGCGTCAATTTGCTCGGTCACGCGCATAGTTGCAATCTCTGCGGCAATCGCAGCTCCAACGCGGCCAGATACCATTAGGCCTGCTAGAACAGGCGCAAGCTCACGCGTAATAGATAAAACGACAACGCCCGCAACTGCTCCCTCCGCATTAAAACGTGAAAATCCTGTATGGCTTTGCAGTGCCAAAACCATACCTGTAAATAATGTTGTCATACCGACAACTGGCAAAGAATAATAGCCAATATCAATTAACTGGCGTAAAAGCTGTGATGGGAAAAATGGCGGGGTGAAACAATGCATAACGCTACGCCCTGCAAAGCTAGCCAAACGACCAGTTGCGGCGAGAAACGCAAAGACGCTTCCGCCAATATGAGCAAAGAAATTCAAAATTAAAGTCATGCGTTGTTTATCGCTATTTCAATATTTTATACGAATGAAAAACATTAAAGTAATTAGTTATTCTAGTCTATACTGAACTTAAATAAATCTATGGATAAACACATGAAATCACAACGAATTATTAGACACCAAGACCTTATTTGCATGGATGAACACACCAGCGAGTGCAATTACCG
>JAMONE010000159.1 GCA_027066695.1 Micavibrio sp.
TGTACGCCCATTAAAATTTGATGATTTTGCAAAATGGCTACCTCTTTGGGATGGAAATAATATGGGTGAGCGCAACCAAGCGGTCACAACCGAAACTTGGTCACGCATCACAAATTCGGATAACACACAAGTAAACGGTCTATGCGCCGAAAGGAATGGCAAAATCCTTGGCATTGTTCACTATATTTTACACCCGACAACGGGGCAAATAAACCCTGTTTGCTATATGCAAGACGTATATGTTGAGCCTGAGTATCGCCGAAAAGGCATAGGCAAACGCCTTGTTGAAGAAGTTACAAAGATCGCCACCAAGGAGAAATGGGCGCGTATGTATTGGCTTACCCAATCGGATAATGAGAATGCCAAAGCCATGTATGAGAATTTCGGAATAAAGCTGGACTTTACCCTATATGTTTTACCGATTAATTAGGGTCAGGACCCTAATGTGATGCTGTTTAAAGCTGCGCTTTATAGGGCAGGCGCACTGTTACGGTTGTGCCAGAGCCAACCGATGATTCAATAGATATAGAGCCGCCATGAAGCTCTATCAGCTTCTTGGTAATAGACAGCCCCAAACCAGTGCCTTCATGATCGCGTGTATATTGAGATGAGGCTTGTTCAAACGGGCGTAAAACAGAGGCGAGCTTATTAGGCGGGATGCCGATGCCCGTATCACATATTTTCAAAGATATGTAATTGCCCTTTTGGTAGCATTCAATCCAAACAGAGCCATGCTCGGGCGTGAATTTAACGGCGTTAGACAGTAAATTAAGCAATACTTGCGTAAGGGCGCGTCTGTCACCGACAATATTAATATCGCTGTTTTCTATATCTGTAGTTTTAAGGGTAATATCTTGCTCTTGCGCTCTGCCCAAAATCATATGGGTTGCGCGGTCTATGATGTCTTTGATATTTACATTTTCAAGCTCAAGGGTATGTTTGCCAGCCTCGATTTTAGACATATCAAGTATATCACTTATAAGGTCGAGCAAATGTTCGCCGCTTTCTTTTATGCTTGTCGCATATTCAAGATATCTTTCATTAAATATAGGGCCTAGCATTTGCTGCTCTATCATCTCGGAAAATCCGATTATGGCATTTAGAGGCGTGCGTAATTCATGGCTCATATTGGCAAGAAACCTTGATTTTGCGGCATATGCTTGCTCGGAAGCATCTTTGGCTTGGCGTAGTTCTTGCTCATAAAGCATGCGTTCTGTCATATCTTGCATGATGCCGTAGAGCGCGATCACCTCACCCTCTTCATCCTTTTCACAGCGGCCATCACACATGATAAAGCGAGTATCTCCGCCAGGGCGAATAATTCGAAACTCCATATCATAGTTTTTTTCTTCGATTATTGCGCGTTGAAATACCTGCACTACGCGCCCTAAATCACGTTTATGGATAAGCTCTGTCAGGGAATTTATGCTTGGCTTGAACTGGTGCTGATCTACGCCGAATATTCGGAAGATCTCTTCTGACCATGATATATTCTCATCACCGACAAGCCATTGCCAGTGTCCCATGCGCCCTATCGCTTCGGCTTCGGATAATTGCTTTTGTCTGCGCTGTAAATTATTTTGCTGGGATTTTATATTCGTAATATCTTGGCCAGATGAATATATCTTTCCATTTACATATTTTTGATGCCATTGCACCCAACGATTATGGCCAGAGCGCGTTAATATCCGCAGCTCGAAATCAATAATCTGATTAGAAGGTAAATTTTCATCGGAAATAAGGCTTAGCATAGAGCTTCTAACAGAATGCTTATCTTCATCATTAAATAAATCAATAAAGGATGTTTGTTTTAGCTCGGATCTTGTATAGCCAAAGTCATGTAAAAAATTCTCATTGGCGTTGATAATATTGCCTTGCTTGTCGGTTATAATCATAACATCATGAGACATCGCAATAAATTCAGAGAAATCTTCGGGATTTTGCGTTATATCAATGATATTATTCGACGTTAATTCTATGCGGTTATTAGAATCATGAATTTTTGTGATTAAAGCATCCAGATCATCGCTTAACTCACCTGCTGTTGATGCAATAAGATAGCGTTTATTATCCGAAGTCGTTAACCATTCAAAATGAAATTCTGTGATTATCGGATTGCCGTTAATATGCACGTCATAATCGCCATCCGCCAGAGTCGATATATTATGCGCTTCATTTATAACCTCATTGGAGAATATAAAAATATCCAAAGCATTATGATTTTGCCCCGCATTTATTGCGCAGAGTTGATAAAATGGGTCATTAGCATAGATAATAACGCCACTTTCAGAAACAACGCATCGCGCCATTTCCGTTTCTGGTTGAACAAAGGGAGAGCTTTTATTCTCTGATTTTATTTTATTGCTTATTGACATAGGAGTAATCAGTGCTTTTTACTTTGATATATAGTAATAGATTACAAGCATTAATTACAAGTGCCATTTTCATATTATAACAAGTTGCCTACAGTTTTCTTAATTACCGCAGAGGTAAGAACTTGCGGTAGAATCACTGCCTCGGGCCGAGTGCCTGTTTGCTTGTCACGCGCTCCATAATAAACATATAGCGGCACGCCGCTTCGCTCAAATATATTCAAATATCTAGTTATTGCATCATCATTATTCGTCCAGTCACCGATCAGATACTCTATATTTTGCTGCTTGAACAATGCTTTGGTTGAGTTAATATTAATAGCAGTAGCATGATTAATCTTACATGTAATGCACCAAGCAGCCGTCATCTCGACAAATATAGGCGCGTCACCATCTAATAGCTCATCCAGCTTGGCTTGAGAGAATGCTTCGCCGAAATCTTGAGTTTTTTCGTCAGAAATATTACTTCTTGTTGTTGTTATATAAGACAGCGAGAAAAACGGCAGGAACAAGCATAATACCAGCAAAATAGTTGTTAGATTCTTTGCAATGCCTTTGCTTTTTAGATGGGATAGCCACACGCAAAATGCGATAGCAAGCATCCCCAGCAATACCAGCAAAACGCCGTAAGAGCCAGATTGCTGGCTTAATACCCAGATAAGCCAAATTGATGAGGCAAACATGGGGAAAGCTAATGCTTGTTTGAATGTATTCATCCAAGCTCCTGGTCTTGGCAGAATTTTTCTGAAAAGCGGAACATAGGATAATATTAAATACGGCAAAGCCAAGCCAAAGCCAAGAGCGGCAAAAATACTGATGCTTACTATAGTCGGCTGGGTTAAGGCAAATCCCATGGCTGCGCCCATAAATGGCGCAGTGCAAGGCGTAGCAACGATAGTTGCCAAAGTGCCTGTGAAAAACGAGCTGCTTAACGATTTACCTTGCGTAAGTTTATTGCCGATATTACTGCCAAGGCCAAAGCTAAACTCAAAAAATCCGATAAGGTTAAGGCCTATTGCAAATAATAAATATGCAAGCACAGCTACGACAATTGGGTTTTGCAATTGAAAGCCCCAGCCAATAACGGTTCCTGCTTCTTTAAGTATTAGTAATAATCCGCCAATCGCAATAAAGCTAAGCACTACGCCAAGCGTATAGGCAATGCCATGCATTCGGGCAAGCTTGTTTTCCTTCTCGCCCATTTTCACAAGTGAAAGAGCCTTCATGGATAGAACAGGAAAAACGCACGGCATCAAATTAAGTATTATCCCGCCGAATAATGCGAGATATATAGCCGTTAGCCATGTAATTTTGCTGGTTTTTGTGCTTGGTGATTTCTCAATATTTTTTATGATTATATCTGCGGGCTGCGGTTGCGCCGCTATCGTAAAGCCCAAATTATCGCCTTTTACGCTTTCAATAACCAAAAGCCCGCGTAGCTCTGAAATTTCGGAAAGCTCACGATCTCCGCGCTCATATGAAATATTGATATTATTGTTATCTATCTTAACAATTGGCATGGCTACATTATTAATAATGCCCCAATCAAGCGGAAAGAAATCAATTTTATCAATCTGCGCGCCATCTAATATAGAGCTATCCTCTAATGCTAAAGAAATATTGAGCGCACCATCTTTTTCGAAATAACTAAATTCACCGCTAATTTCTATGGGGAGTTTGGCTTTTGCATTCTTAATATATTCACTATTATTTATGTTTGGTTTAGCAAGATTATTCAAATCAATGGATATCTTATGTTTCTCGGGAATACATATTTCATTGCAGATAAGCATGTTTATCGACGCTGTAACTATTTGCTCTCCATCGGGCAAAATATCAGGAATTTTAAGGGTTTGCAGCAATGTTACGTTATCGTAATAACCGTAATTAACTAATATATCGTAAGATATCTTATGCGGCGTTGGCCAGTCAATTTCCGAAAACTTAAAGCCGTCAGGCGCGTCCCATTCTATACTAACAGGCAGGCCAGAATCGCCAGGGTTTTCCCAATAAACATGCCAGTTAGGCGCAAGCTTAATTTCTGTTGCAATAGTTATTTCGCTATTAGGGCTTAATATTGTTTGCGATGGAATTATTTTAATTTGCGAATATTGCTCTTTGCCTGAGGCCTGCGCTTTTTGCGTTATGAATGTTAATGCAAAAATTAAAGACACGCTTAGTAGATATATAATTTTATTATTCAAAATAAATTCCTCGGTTAGCAGCATATACTTAATATATATTCGCACAACTAAGTATAAAAGTTTCTAAAAATTTTTAAATTTGAGAAAAAGAGGTTGCACAAAAAGAAAGGGCACTAAAAAGCGCCCCTTCAAAAATCTTTATCAAATTAAACTTCAAATTAGAAGTTAACTTGTGTACCTAGAAGAACAGCAGTACCGTCAGCATCATCTGTACCAGTTGCATTATCAACATCTAGTTGTTGGATAGAACCACGGAAAGTCATACCTGGGCCATATTCATATGAAACACCAGCTGTGTAGCGGTCATACTCAACACCATTATCATTATCTTGATTATAGTAAGAAGCTCCAATTTTGAATGGACCAGTTGTATAGTCAGCACCGATAACAAGAGTATCTGTATCTGCTTCAGCAGCTCCATCAAGAGCGTTGTTATCGCTCATGTAAGCAACACCAACACCGAAAGCACCGATATCTAGGTCAAGACCTACGTTCCATGCTGTACGGTCATCAGTTGTTGCAGAAGAACCTTCTTGAGCACCATGTGTATAACCAGCACCGGCAATAACGCCAACATTTTGTACTTGGCCTTCATAACGAACAGCAAGTTCATATGTTTCTTGGATTGTAGCAGCAGCATCTGTGTCAGTGTCAACACCTTCACGGTCACCAGCAGGACCAGAAGAATCAGGTGTCAAAGACACACCAACTTGGAAACCACTCATGATTGGTGATAAGTATGATATCTTGTCATTTTTACCGTTACCAGTAACCATGTCATAATCAAGACGCGCATCAGAACCAGCATTTCCTGATAGGTCACCCATGTTGCCTGTATTAGCAAATGGTTGAATATATTGACGAAGACCATCAATGTTTGAGTCAGCAGAAGGAGCGCCAACTTGTAGCAAGTAACCAACACCATCTTCATAACCAACATTCAAACGACCCCAGTTACCTGAGAAATATGCGTATGACTCATTAGGAATTTCAGCAGCATCAGCAGCATCAACAGCTAATTCAACCATTGCACCAACAGTTAGACCATTGTCTAGTGTTGTTTCAAAGTTAACGTGAAGCTCTGTATCACGTAGAAGGTCGAAACCAACAACATCTGTACCAGTAGTTTCATCTTGGCTTACGAACGCGCCGTAACCTTTGAAGTAACCGCCAACATCTAGGTTGAATTCAGCGTGTGCAGGAGCAGCAAAAGCTAATCCACCAACAGCAACGCTTGCAAGTAGTAATTTTTTCATTTTATTTCCTCCGACTATTTATTTTAAAACAGCCATTTGTTAAAAGTTGCGATCCTTATGGATCATTAAGAAAGTAGAGTTGTCCCCACAAAAGTAAAGAACGAGGCCATTACGCCATTTTATTGAATCGTCGTCAATATTATTTTGTGTGGTTTTTGCAACATTTTTTTAATGCGTTGCATTTTTGCAACAGGGCTATCTGGGGTAATAGCTATAAAATGCTCTTGTCGACATAAAGGCTGCGTGCTAAGGATTAGATATAAGTATAAACTTTAGGATTACAATAGCAATGATGAAGCTCAATAATAAATTTTTCACTACATCCCTTATTTTAGCAAGCGCGGCATTTGGCCTTTCTGCTTGTAGCGGTATTAAAACAGAAGCGAAGTACCCGACCAGTGCTAATCGTAAGGTTAATAGTGATGGCAATAATATATATTCAAGAGACTCTGTTTTTGGCAAAGATGGCCTGAAAGTTTTTGGTGGTAAAAAGAAAGAAGGTTCTGCGCAAAATGATATCGGCGTTAACAGCTTTTTATGGAGAGCGACGCTTGATACGGTTTCCTTTATGCCATTAGCCAGCGCAGATCCGTTTGGCGGAGTGATACTTACCGATTGGTATACTGATCCTAAATCCCCGAATGAGCGCGTAAAGATTAACGCATTTATTATGGAGCGTGAGCTGAAAGCTAGCGGCATTCGTGTTCGCACCTTCCGTCAGGAGATACGCGGCGGCGCGTGGCGTGATGCAGCTGTGTCTGAAGATACAGCCCGTAAATTAGAGGACACTATCCTAACACGCGCACGTCAATTACGTATTTCACATTTAGCAGATGAAAAATAAAATCAATGTCAGAGCGTTATAATATTAAAGAGACAGAAACCAAATGGCGCAAAATCTGGGCGCAAAATGATAGTTTTTCTGTAACCGAGGATAGCTCTAAGCCTAAATATTATGTGCTAGAGATGTTCCCCTATCCATCTGGGCGCATCCATGTTGGCCATGTTCGTAACTATACGCTTGGCGATGTTGTGGCGCGTTATAAATTTGCGCAGGGCTTTAATGTTATGCATCCTATGGGCTGGGATGCTTTTGGACTTCCTGCGGAAAATGCAGCAATTGAGAACAACGAGCATCCAGCAAAATGGACACACGAGAATATCGCCTCTATGCGCGAGCAGTTAAAAGCCATGGGGCTTTCGATTGATTGGAGTAGGGAGTTCGCCACTTGCGATCCTGAATATTACGCGCATGAGCAACGTATGTTCCTGAAATTCCTTGAGCGCGGCATAGCTTATCGCAAAGAATCAGTAGTTAACTGGGATCCAGTTGATAATACCGTACTGGCTAATGAGCAAGTGATTGATGGCTGTGGCTGGCGAACAGGCGCGGCTGTAGAGCGCCGAAAGCTTAATCAATGGTTTCTAAAAATCACCGATTATGCAGAAGAATTATTATCCTCGCTTGATAATCTTGATCGCTGGCCTGAAAAAGTACGGCTAATGCAAGAAAACTGGATTGGTAAATCCGTTGGCTTGCAGTTTAAGTGGGATATTGTTGGCCGCGATGATAAAATAGAAGTCTACACAACCCGCCCTGATACTTTGTTCGGAGCGTCTTTTATTGCTCTTGCGCCAGAACATCCAATGGCTAAAGAACTAGCAAATGGCAAGGATGGCTATGATGAATTTGTTAAACAATGCCAAGCTAACGGCACATCCGAGGCCGCCATAGAGCAAGCCGAGAAAATCGGGTTTGATACAGGGTTCAAAGCAACTCACCCATTATTAGGGCGCGAAGTACCTATATATATAGCAAATTTTGTTTTGATGGATTATGGCACAGGTGCAATATTTGGCGTTCCTGCGCATGATCAGCGTGATTTTGATTTTGCTAGTAAATATGGCTTGGATATTCTCCCCGTTGTCATCTCGAGCGAAGCCGAGAGATCTTTAGATCCCTCCATTACAGTCGGGAGGACAATAAAAGAAGCCTACACAGGCGAGGGCAAGCTTGCTAATTCACAGTTTTTGGATGACCTATCTATAGAAGATGCTCAAAAATCTGTCATAGCTAAATGCGAGGAAAACGGCACTGGCTTTGGCACTACGCAATATCGCTTGCGCGATTGGGGGATATCGCGTCAACGTTACTGGGGTTGTCCTATTCCTATCATATATTGTGAAGATTGCGGCGCTGTGCCTGTTCCTGAAGATCAACTCCCCATTACTCTGCCCGAAGATGTTAGTTTTGATAAGGCTGGCAACCCGCTAGATCATCACCCGACATGGAAAGACGTAGACTGCCCATCATGCGGCAAAGCATCCATACGCGAAACTGATACATTCGATACATTTTTTGAGAGTAGCTGGTATCAGTTCCGCTATTGCGATCCGCATAATGAGAGCTTGCCTGTAGCAAAAGATAAAGCCGCTTACTGGCTGCCAGCTAACGGCGGAGTAGATCAATATATCGGCGGTGTAGAACACGCAGTGCTTCACTTATTATATGCACGATTTTTCACCAAAGCCATGCGCGATTGCGGATTTGTCGAAAGCAACGAGCCATTTAAGGGGCTGTTTACTCAAGGCATGGTTACGCATGAGACTTATAAGGATGAAAACGGTAAATGGATTCTTCCGACCGATGCTATTCAAGATGAAGATGGTGAGTGGAAACATATTGAAACTGGCGCACCAGTAACTATTGGCGCGATAATAAAGATGTCGAAATCCAAAAAGAACGTTATCGACCCCGAAGAGATTATGGACAAATACGGCGCGGACGCTGCGCGTTTGTTCATCCTTTCCGACTCCCCGCCAGAGCGTGATCTTGAATGGACGGAAAGCGGTATTGAAGGCGCGTGGCGTTTTATTAATCGAGTATATAACGCAATCACCGCGCTTGAGCTTAAAGAGGGCGATGAAAGCAAGGCCTCCGATAAAGCCAAAGAGCTGCGCCGTTTGACTCATAAAACCATAAAGGGCGTAAGCACAGCTATAGAAGATTTTGCCATGAACAAGGCCGTGGCTTTGTTACGTGAATTTTATAACGGCTTTACTTCGTTTAAGCCTGCCGATGATGGCGATCACTTTGCTTTATCAGAGGCAGTAAATGCCTTCGTGATTATGATTAACCCAATTATGCCGCATTTGGCGGAAGAGCTTTGGCTGAATTTAGGCCATGAAACAATGCTGGTTGATCAAGAATGGCCAAAATATGATGAAAAGCTTATCGTTACTGACAGCGTTACAATCGCTGTGCAAGTAAATGGTAAGGTGCGTGCAACAATTACTTTGCCAGCCAATGCCGACCAAAACCAAGCGCAAGAGATAGCTCTAGCAGAAGCAAAAGTACAAAAAG
>JAMONE010000160.1 GCA_027066695.1 Micavibrio sp.
ATAGGCTATATATATATGCCAACTTACTGATAGTAGTTGTGACGATAATAAATATGGATCATCTTTAATTACTTAAAACTTCGAATCTTCGGAGCTTCGCGTTAAAGAATTTATAGATCCCGTTTCAAGAACGGGATTACGGTAGGAAAAGGATTAGAAGATAATGCAACCCCGTTTTTAAAACGGGGTCTTAAGGACTTAAAATGACGTTTATATATATCTTAACGAACAAACCTTATGGGACTTTATATATAGGCTTAACAACTAATCTGGTGAAACGGATAGACGATCATAAAAATAAGGTAGTAAAAGGATTTACGGCAAAATATAATCTAACAAACCTTGTTTATTATGAAATACATGAGGATATAGAAAAAGCGGCTCAAAGAGAGCGTTTGATGAAGAAATGGAAACGAGACTGGAAGATAGAGTTAATAGAAAAAGCAAATCCGCAATGGTATGATTTATATGAGGATTTGACAAAGAAAGTAATGAATTAGAGTTTTATAGATCCCGTTTTAAAAACGGGATTACGAAGTAGTTTTAAATATAAAGGGCAATAAAATGAATGAATTGATGAACTTATTTGGTCAACCTACAGGACCACAAAGCTTTGATAGCTTGCGTATATCTATCGCAAGTCCGCAACAGATCAGCTCTTGGTCTTTTGGTGAGGTGAAAAAGCCTGAAACCATTAATTACCGTACGTTCAAGCCTGAAAAAGACGGTCTGTTTTGTGCGCGTATTTTTGGCCCTGTTAAGGACTATGAATGTTTATGCGGTAAATATAAGCGCATGAAATATAAAGGCATCATTTGTGAGAAATGTGGCGTTGAAGTTACCCTAACTAAGGTGCGTCGTGAGCGCATGGGTCATATTGATCTTGCCAGCCCTGTTGCGCATATCTGGTTCTTGAAATCATTGCCAAGCCGCATCGGTCTTATCATGAATATGACCTTGAAAGAGCTGGAAAAGGTTCTTTACTTCGAAAACTTCATTGTTATCGAGCCGGGCATGACGCCGCTTAAGCCATTCCAGCTTTTGAGCGAAGAGGAATATTACGACGCTCAAGATGAGTATGGCGAAGAAAATTTCCGCGCATCTATCGGCGCAGAAGCGATGAAAGAAATGCTTTCCGACATGGATTTGGAAAGCGAGCTTGTCCAAGCCGAAGAAGATTTGCGCGAGACTAATTCAGAAGCCAAACGCAAGAAACTTGTTAAGCGTATTAAATTGCTTGAAGCATTTATTAACTCGGGAACGCGCCCTGAATGGATGATATTGGACGTTGTTCCTGTTCTTCCGCCAGAGCTTCGCCCGCTTGTTCCACTTGATGGCGGCCGTTTTGCGACATCGGATCTTAACGATCTATATCGCCGTGTTATTAACCGTAATAACCGCTTGAAACGCCTTATCGAGCTTAGAGCACCTGATATTATCGTGCGTAACGAAAAGCGTATGCTGCAAGAATCTGTTGACGCGCTATTCGATAATGGTCGTCGTGGCCGCGTTATTACTGGCGCGAATAAACGCCCGCTTAAATCACTTTCTGACATGCTTAAAGGTAAGCAAGGTCGTTTCCGTCAAAACCTTCTTGGTAAACGCGTGGATTATTCAGGTCGTTCGGTGATTGTTGTTGGCCCTGAGCTAAAGCTGCATCAATGTGGCTTGCCCAAGAAAATGGCGTTAGAGCTGTTTAAGCCATTCATTTTCCACAAGCTTGAAATCTATGGCATGGCCTCTACGGTTAAAGCTGCCAAGAAGATGGTTGAGAAGGAACGCCCAGAAGTTTGGGATATTCTTGAAGAAGTTATCCGCGAGCATCCAATTATGCTTAACCGCGCACCTACATTGCACAGACTAGGTATCCAAGCATTCGAACCTGTACTTATCGAAGGTAAGGCTATCCAGCTTCACCCATTAGTATGTACAGCCTTTAATGCTGATTTTGATGGTGATCAAATGGCCGTTCACGTTCCGCTTTCTATCGAAGCGCAGCTTGAAACACGTTGTTTGATGATGGCGACAAATAATATTTTGTCTCCTGCGAATGGTAAGCCGATTATTGTGCCATCTCAGGATATTGTTTTGGGTCTTTACTATCTTTCAATTGCACTTGACGGTGAATTGGGCGAGGGCATGATTTTCCGCGGTGCGGGTGAGATTATGCACGCGCTTGAAAACAAGGTGGTATCTCTTCATGCTAAAGTTAAATGTCGTTATCACGGCGTTGATGAAAATGGAGATCGCAAGACTGAAATTGTTGAATCTACACCGGGTCGTATGCTCCTTTCTGAATTATTGCCAAGACACCCGAATGTACCGTTTAGCGTGCTTAATCAGGTTCTTACGAAAAAAGAAATTTCCAGCATGATTGATATTGTTTATCGTCATTGCGGTCAAAAAGAGACGGTTATTTTCTGTGATCGCATGATGAAACTTGGTTTCAAATATGCGTGTATTTCGGGTATTTCCTTTGGTAAGGACGATTTGATTATTCCTGAAGCGAAGAAAACGCTGGTTGCCGAAGCTCATGAAAAAGTTGGTGAATTCGAACAGCAATATATGGAAGGTCTGATTACAAAGGGCGAGAAATATAACAAAGTTGTCGATATTTGGTCACGTTGTACTGACGATGTTGCCAATGCGATGATGGATAAAATCTCTGATACGTCAGAGGGGCTGAACGCTGTTTACATGATGGCTCATTCTGGTGCGCGTGGCTCTGCTGCGCAGATTAGACAGCTTGCAGGTATGCGTGGTTTGATGGCGAAACCTTCTGGTGAAATCATCGAAAATCCGATTATCTCTAACTTTAAAGAAGGCCTGTCGGTTCTTGAATACTTTAACTCCACCCATGGTGCGCGTAAAGGTTTGGCTGATACAGCTCTTAAAACTGCTAACTCTGGTTATCTTACACGTCGTCTTGTTGATGTGGCGCAAGATGCTATTATTACAGAGCATGATTGTGGAACTGAAAAAGGCATATCCATGCGCCCTGTGATGAATGGAACAGATATTTCTGTCCCTGTATCAGAGCGTGTACTTGGGCGTGCGGGAGCTGTTGATATTATTGATCCAAATAATGGTAATGTAATTGTTAAGGCTGCGCAAATAATAGATGAGCCGACATCAGAAAAAATTGATGAAGCGGGCATTCAAGAAGTATTGGTTCGCTCTGTTTTGACTTGTGAAGCTGAAAATAACGGTGTTTGCGGTAAATGTTACGGACGTGACTTGGCGCGCGGAACTGAAGTTAATATCGGTGAAGCTGTTGGTGTAATGGCTGCTCAATCAATTGGTGAGCCAGGAACTCAGCTTACTATGCGTACTTTCCACATTGGCGGCGCAGCGCAGAAAAGCGCAGAACGCTCTCATGTTGAAGCTAATCTTGATGCTAAAGTTGAGGTTCGTAACAAGGTTGTTGTTAAGAACTCTGAAGGCGTTGAAATTATTATGGGCAGAAATACAGAAATTGTGCTTATCGATAAAAAGGGCGACGAGAAATCAGCTCAACGTGTTCCATATGGCTCTCGTATTCTTGTTGAAGATGGCAGCAAAGTTAAAGCTGGTGACAAAATGGCAGAGTGGGATCCATACACAATTCCTGTTATCACGGAAAAAGATGGTTTTGCACATTTTGTTGATTTGATCGAGGGGGTTTCTGTTACTGATAATGTTGATGAATCTACGGGTATTTCATCCAAGAAGGTTATTGACTGGCATTCACAGCCTAAAGGCGGTGATTTGAAGCCACGTATATCCATGCTTGATACTAAGGGAGAGCCTATTCTTCTGTCGAATGGTTTGGCTGCGAATTACACTCTTTCTGCTGATGCGGTTCTTTCTATTGAAAATGGCGCGGAAGTTAAAGCTGGTGATATAATTGCTCGTATTCCTCGTGAGACTTCAAAAACACGCGATATTACAGGTGGTCTTCCACGTGTGGCAGAGCTGTTCGAAGCCCGTATTCCTAAGGACTTTGCCGTTATATCTGAGGTTGATGGTTATGTTGAGTTTGGAAAAGATTATAAATCCAAACGTCGCATTATTGTTCGTCCGAATGAAGGATCAGAAGAAACAAGTGAGTATTTAATACCTAAAGGCCGTCATTTGGCTGTTAACGAAGGTGATTTCGTTCGCAAGGGTGATGCTTTGCTAGATGGAGCTCTTGTGCCACATGATATCTTGAACATAATGGGTGTTGAGGCTTTGGCTGAATATCTAACGCAAGAAGTTCAAGATGTTTATCGCCTGCAAGGTGTTAAAATCAATGACAAGCATATCGAGGTGATTGTTCATCAAATGATGCAAAAAGTTGAAATTACATCAGTGGGCGATTCTACTTATCTTGTTGGAGAGACGGAAGATCGTGAAGAATTTGATATCGTAAGAAAGCGTTATCTTGATGATGGTAAAATACCTCCAGAAGGCAAGCCTGTTCTTCAAGGTATTACAAAAGCATCACTGCAAACGCGCTCGTTCATTTCTGCGGCCTCTTTCCAAGAAACAACGCGCGTTCTTACGGACGCGGCTGTTAATGGTAAGGTTGATCGCTTGCATGGCTTGAAAGAAAATGTGATTGTTGGTCGCTTGATCCCTGCTGGAACTGGTGCATTCGTTAATACGGTCAAACGCTTGGCCGCTGATCGTGATGAGGTTGCACTGGCTAATATGCCATCTCCAGAAGCTCTTGCTGATGAGGCGGATGTTAGCGTTGCAGCTCTACCTGATAATGTAGAAGCATTAGAAGATGGTGATGCAAAAGAAGCTGCTAACGGTTAATTTTCACCATTCATAAAGTTACATAAGAGAGGCCTTTTGGCCTCTTTTTCTTTATATTTACTTTTTATTAAAACTTTTCTTGACTAAGCCGAATCTTTGCACTATATTCCGCGCCACTGTGATGGGCGTTCCGAAAATTCTTTAAGAATAGTAGGGGCGTGCAACATCCAAAATAATAGTTTTGTTTTCACATTATTTAGCGTGGTACAAAATTTTTGGATGCTCTGCGGAATTTTTGTTCGTTAAGCATGTTTTTATGTTTGACATGAACGTTAAATCCGCGCTAAATGCCTCCGTCCATAAATGAAAACGAAGAATTTAAGAAGGTTTGATATGCCAACCATTCAACAATTAATTCGCAAGCCTCGCAAGAAGCCTGTGAAAGCAAAAAAGACAAAAGCCCTTAAGGGTAATCCTCAACGCCGTGGCGTTTGTACACGTGTGTACACAACAACGCCAAAGAAGCCTAACTCGGCTTTGCGTAAGGTTGCTAAGGTTCGCCTAACTACTGGTGCAGAGGTTATCTGCTATATTCCAGGTGAGGGTCATAACTTGCAAGAGCATGCTGTTGTTCTTGTGCGCGGTGGTCGTATTAAGGATTTACCGGGTGTTCGCTATACTATCGTTCGCGGTACGCTCGATACTCAAGGTGTTAAAGATCGTAAACAATCACGTTCACGCTACGGCGTTAAGCGTCCGAAATAAGGAAAATAATAAATGTCACGTCGTCGTAAAGCTGATAAACGAGTTATATTGCCTGATCCAAAATTTGCGGATCTTGTTTTGTCGAAATTCATCAATAATCTTATGTTGGATGGTAAGAAATCCACTGCTGAGGGCATTGTGTATGGTGCTTTGGAAACATTAGATGGTAAGAAGCCGGTTAATCAAAATAAAAAGCCTGATGATACTACGGAAGTCGTAGAAGTTGTTTCATATAAAAGCATAGGCCTTGGTTTCTTTCATGAAGCTTTAAAAAATGTTAAGCCACGCCTTGAGGTTAAATCTCGTCGTGTTGGTGGTGCTACTTATCAAGTTCCTATCGAAGTGCGTGGTGATCGTGCTTTGGCTCTCGCTATGCGCTGGATTATTGGTGCAGCGCGTAAACGCGGTGAGAACACAATGCAAGATCGTCTGGCTGCCGAAATTTATGATGCGGCGAGCGAGCGTGGATCTGCGGTTAAGAAACGTGATGATACACATAAGATGGCTGATGCTAATAAAGCATTCGCACATTATCGCTGGTAGTAGTAGTAAATAGAATTTGTAAGGAAGTAAAATAATGGCACGCGAACACCCAATTGAGAATTATCGTAACTTTGGTATTATGGCGCATATTGATGCGGGTAAGACCACTACAACTGAGCGTGTGCTTTACTATTCAGGTAAAGAGCATAAAATCGGTGAGGTTCATGATGGTGCGGCCACTATGGACTGGATGGAGCAAGAGCAAGAGCGCGGTATAACTATTACCTCTGCTGCTACTACTACATTTTGGGATGGTTCTGCTGGTTCTCAGTATGAAGGGGAGCGCTTTCGTTTAAATATTATTGATACACCAGGGCATGTGGATTTCACAATCGAAGTTGAGCGTTCACTTCGTGTGCTTGATGGTGCAATCGCCGTGTTTGATGCGAATGCGGGGGTCGAGCCACAAACTGAAACTGTTTGGCGTCAAGCTGATAAATATTCTGTTCCACGTATGTGTTTCGTTAATAAAATGGATAAAATCGGTGCGGATTTCTATAATACTGTAAAAGAAATTGACACTCGCCTTGGCGCAGTTGCGGCGGTTATTCAGCTTCCTATTGGCGCAGAAAAAGAATTTGCTGGTGTTGTTGATCTTCTTAAAATGAAGGCGATCATTTGGGATGGTGAAGCGTTAGGTGCATCTTTCCACGAAGAAGAAATTCCTGCTGATCTTGCTGATCGTGCTGCTGAATTCCGCGAAAAACTAATTGAGCTTGCTGTTGAGCAAGACGATGACTTAATGGAATCTTATCTTGACGGCAAAGAGCCTACCGAGCAACAATTAAAAGCATGTATCCGTAAAGGTACTATTGCTGGTGATTTTGTTCCTGTGATCTGTGGTTCAGCGTTCAAAAATAAAGGCGTTCAACCAATGCTTGACGCTGTTGTTGAATACCTTCCTTCACCAACGGATGTTGGCGCAATGGTTGGTAAGAAAATCGATTCTGATGAAGATGAACTCCGCGCTCCAGAAGATGATGCGCCGTTTTCTGCGCTTGCATTTAAAATCATGAATGACCCATTCGTTGGTTCTCTAACATTTGCGCGTATTTATTCAGGTCGCATTGAATCAGGTTCTTACGTTAAGAATTCCGTTAAGGATAAGCGCGAGCGCGTTGGTCGCATGTTGCTTATGCATTCCAATAACCGTGAAGAGTTATCCGAAGCGCACGCGGGTGATATCGTAGCGTTCGTTGGTATGAAAGATACAACAACTGGTGATACTCTTTGTGATATGCAAAACCCTGTTGTGCTTGAACGCATGGAATTTCCAGAGCCAGTTATTGAAATTGCGATTGAGCCAAAAACAAAGGCTGACCAAGAAAAAATGTCAACAGCGCTACAACGTTTGGCCGCAGAAGATCCATCTTTCCGCGTGTCTGTGGACCATGAATCAGGTCAAACAATCATGAAGGGTATGGGTGAGCTTCACTTGGATATCCTCGTTGATCGTATGAAACGTGAATTTAAAGTGGAAGCTAATATCGGCGCGCCGCAAGTTGCGTATCGTGAGACAATCACTAAGAAGTCCGAGATCAGCTATACTCACAAAAAGCAAACTGGTGGTTCTGGTCAATTCGCTAAAATTGATCTTATATTTGAACCATCCGAGCCAGGTGAAGGTTTCGTATTCGAATCTAAAGTTGTTGGCGGTAATGTTCCTAAGGAATATATTCCAGGCGTGGAAAAAGGTCTGAAAATGGCTAAAGAAACTGGTATTATTGCTGGCTTCCCTGTTTTGGATTTTAAAGTAACATTGGTTGACGGCGGTTATCATGATGTTGACTCATCTGTAATGGCATTCGAAATTGCTGCTAAGTCAGCGTTTAAAGAAGGTATGGCAGCATCTGGCTGTCAGCTTCTTGAACCTATGATGAAGGTTGAAGTGGTAACACCTGAAGAGTACATGGGTGATATCATTGGTGATCTAAACTCACGCCGCGGGCAAGTTGCTGCGATGGATGATCGCGGTAATGCAAAAGTTATTACGGCAATGGTGCCTTTGGCGAATATGTTCGGTTACATCAATAATTTGCGCTCAATGTCACAAGGTCGCGCGAATTACTCAATGCAATTTGATCACTATGAACCAGTTCCTGCTGCAATCGCTCAGGAAGTTAAAGAAAGCCTTGGTGCTTAATTAGATAATTAAAAGTTTAAAAAAGGAGACAAGAGTAATGTCAAAAGAAAAGTTTGAGCGGAATAAGCCGCATTGTAATATCGGAACAATTGGTCATGTTGACCATGGTAAAACGACGCTGACAGCGGCGATCACTAAATATTTTGGTGAGTTTCAGGACTATGACCAAATAGATGGTGCGCCTGAGGAAAAAGCTCGTGGTATCACGATTTCTACAGCTCATGTTGAGTATGAGACAGAAAACCGTCACTATGCTCACGTTGATTGCCCAGGGCATGCTGATTACGTTAAGAACATGATCACAGGCGCGGCGCAAATGGATGGCGGAATTTTGGTGGTTAACGCTGCTGACGGCCCGATGCCACAAACTCGCGAGCATATCTTGCTTGCGCGTCAAGTTGGTGTTCCGGCGCTTGTTGTGTTCATGAACAAGGTCGATCAGGTTGATGACGAGGAGCTTTTGGAGCTAGTCGAAATGGAAATCCGTGAGCTATTGACTTCATATGATTTCCCTGGTGATGATATTCCAATTATCTCAGGTTCAGCATTGGCTGCTCTAGAAGGCCGTGACCCTGAAATTGGCGAGAATAAAATCCGCGAATTGATGGAAGCAGTTGATAAATATATCCCTCAACCAAAGCGTGAAATTGATAAAGATTTCTTGATGCCTATCGAAGATGTATTCTCCATTTCTGGTCGTGGAACTGTTGCTACTGGTCGTATAGAGCAAGGCGTTGTCAATGTTGGTGATGAAGTTGAGATTGTTGGTATTAAAGACACTCAAAAAACAATCATCACGGGTGTTGAGATGTTCCGCAAGCTGCTTGATCGCGGTGAAGCTGGCGATAATATCGGCGCGTTACTTCGTGGAACTAAGCGTGAAGAAATTGAGCGTGGACAGGTTTTATGTAAGCCGGGTTCAATCACTCCGCATACTAAATTCACTGCCGAAGCTTACATTTTGTCCAAAGATGAAGGCGGTCGTCATACTCCGT
>JAMONE010000161.1 GCA_027066695.1 Micavibrio sp.
ATGATTTACATTATTATGCTCAAGCAAGATTGATTCCAAATAGATATATGAAATAATGATGACTATCCCCAATAGATTTGAACAAACAAAAATCGGAATAGCTGGCGTTGGCGCAATTGGCAGTGCCGTAGCGCGAGCGTTAATAGCTGGAATCGACGGATTTACCCTCGATTGCGTATCTGATCCAGCATTAAGTGCTGATTTAGGAGTGCTAAACACCGATTTTGACACGTTATTGCACCGCTGTGACCTTGTGATTGAATGCTTGCCCGCTAATATAGTTCCACAATTGGCGAGGAAGGCTTTTTCAACCAATACCGATATTATATTCATAAGCAGCGCAGCATTGCTTATTTACCCGCAAATTTTACAAGAGCTTAAAACCTCAAAAAGCCATGCATATATTCCTTCAGGCGCACTTTGCGGTATTGATGGGGTTCTGGCGATGAAAGAAATGGGGATAAACAGCGCAAAGATAGCATCAACAAAGCGTCCATCTGGCTTTAATGACGCGCCATATATAGTAGAGAATGAGATTGATTTAGCTGCTATAACCCAAAACACACTGATTTTTGAAGGTAATGCCTTAACCGCCGCCAAAGGTTTTCCTGCGAATATAAACGTAGCGGCAACCCTTAGTTTGGCAGGAATCGGAGCAGATAAAACCCGCGTTGAGATTTGGGCAGATCCAAAGGCTGCTGGCAATATGCATGAAATAACGGTGAGAAGTAACTATTCAACGCTCACCTCTAAAATTGAGAATATGCCCGATCCTGCAAATCCAAAAAGCTCTGTTTTGGCGGCGCAAAGCATTGTTGCAACCCTTAGGAATATGAGCAATGCGCTAGTTATTTCACCCTAGAAATTGCCGTATAAACATCAAATGCCTGACGAGTTTGCGCTACATCATGCACACGAAAGATATTTGCGCCTTGTGATAACCCATAAATAGCCGCTGAAATTGAACCTGAAACGCGCCGCTCTGGCTCATCAATATTGCAAATATCACCGATAAAGCTCTTACGTGATGCTCCCAATAGCACAGGACAACCAAACTTCTTAAACCTGCTTAAGCTATTGATAATTAATAAATTATGTTCTAAAGTTTTACCAAACCCAATACCGGGATCAAGTATTATTCTACCTATATCTATATTGCGCCGCTGACATAGCTCTAATCGATGCTCAAAGAAGGATAATATCTCATCAACCACATCACCATAAGCGGGAGCATCTTGCATGTTTTGTGGCTTGCCGCGCATATGCATAAGACAAATCATAACATCGCTGCCTGCTATCACATCAATAGAGGCTGGGTCATGGCTCAATGCGCTAACGTCATTAACCATATTCGCCCCCGCATCAATTGCCGCCGCCATAGTTTTGGCGTTACGGCTATCAATAGAGATAAAAGGAGCTTTACCAGCCAAGCCCTTAATAACAGGAACGACGCGCTCATTTTCTTCCTCAACACTAACAACATCAGAGTTAGGGCGCGTTGATTCGCCGCCAACATCAAGGATATCTGCGCCCTGCTCTAATAATAATAAGCCATGCGCAATAGCTTTTTCAGTGGAATTATACTTGCCACCATCAGAAAAACTATCAGGGGTGACATTAACGATCCCCATAACTAAGGGTGTCTTTTTAATTAAATTATTCAGCATCGCTCTATTTCTTGACCAGCGGGCATATCAGATATCATTTCATCCACAGACTTATTCAAAGATGGGTGAATCCAATTTGGCGCAACTTCATGCAGCGGATAAAGCACAAAGGCGCGTTTATACATCTCGGTATGTGGCAATTGCAATTTTTTATCACCGATAATTTCGTTATTAT
>JAMONE010000162.1 GCA_027066695.1 Micavibrio sp.
TTGCAATTTGCCTTTCTTTGGGGCTGTGCGCAGCGAGCGGGAGTGAGGATTACTTTTTCTATGCCAAAGCTTGATAAAGACGCACGTAAAGTGTTGAAACTTATGGGACCAGCGATTTTAGGCGCGGGAGTTGTTCATATTAATTTATTCGCTGATCTTATAATGGCCTCATTTTTGGAAAGCGGCTCTATATCATATCTTTATTATGCTGATCGCCTGAACCAATTGCCGCTTGGCGTGGTCGGTATAGCGGTGGGAACTGCGCTTTTGCCGATGTTATCGCGGGCAATGACCAGTGATGATAACTCTAATGCTATCAATTTATTTAACCGTGCGCTGGAATATTGCTTTTTACTGGCTCTGCCAGCGGCAGTGGCTTTGGCGGTTGTGCCATTATCGTTAATCACAGTGCTGTTTGAGCGCGGCGCGTTTGACGCAGGAGATAGCCAAATAACCGCAAATGTTCTGGCTGCTTATGCGATTGGCTTGCCTGCTTATATCGCAACCAAGGTATTTTCAACAGCGCATTGGGCGCGTGGGGATACGAAAACGCCTGTGCGTATATCTATTATTGCTACGATTTTGAATATAGCCATGAGCCTGATACTTATCCAATATATAGGAGTTGTAGGAATTGCTCTGGCGACGGGGGTTACTGGGTGGTTGCAATTTTATTTGCATGTCCGCGCATTAAATGACCATCCTAGCGTTAATTTTGACAAGGAATTCCTGCGTAATATGCCAAGAATAGCTATGTCATCTTGCATAATGGGCGCAGCAGTGTATATACTTTGCGCGCTTCTGGAGGAGCTTATCTTTGGAAACTCGATATTTTGGCAGATATCAGGTCTTGCAATTGTTATTGGCGGCGGCGTTGTTACTTACGGCGCATTAATTCTTATAACAGGCGCGTTAAAGCTAAAAGATATAAAAACATATTTAAGAAAAGGTAAGTAAAAGATGAAACGAATCCTATCAGGAATGCAGCCAACCAGCCAGCTTCACTTGGGTAATTACCTAGGCGCATTAAAAAATTGGGTAGCTTTTCAAGATGAGCCAGATACGCAGTGCTTATATTGTGTAGTGGATTTGCACGCCATTACTATGCCTTATGAGCGCGATAATCTCGCCAATGCCACGCGTGAGATTGCGGCGGCTTATATTGCGGCGGGCATTGATCCTGATAAATCATCAATATTCGTGCAATCCGCAATCCCCGAGCATTCGCAGCTTATGTGGTTGCTAGCCACTATGGCACAAATGGGTAAGCTAGAGCGCATGACCCAGTTTAAGGATAAGTCTGGCAAAAATGCGGAGCGAGCGGGGCTTGGCCTGTTTGCTTATCCCGTTTTGATGGCGGCGGATATACTTATATATAAGGCAACTCATGTTCCTGTAGGCGAAGATCAAAAACAACATCTTGAGCTAGCGCGGGATTTGGCCTCTACATTTAATACGCGCTATGGCGTTGATTTCTTCCCACAGCCCAAGCCAGTGATCGCAGGGCCTGCTCCGCGCGTTATGTCGCTGCGTGATGGGACTAGTAAAATGAGCAAGTCCGCTGATTCGGATATGACGCGCATTAATCTAACCGATAGCCCCGATATGATTGCCAAGAAAATCAAGAAAGCAAAGACTGATGCAGGTGAATTACCTGATAATCTAGCAGGGCTAGAAGGCAGGCCAGAAGCTCTTAACCTTATCACCCTATATGCCGCGCTAGCGGATAAGAGCAAGGAAGAAGTGCTTGCGCATTTTGCAGGTAAGCAATTTGGACAATTTAAGCCTGAATTTATTGATTTAGCCGTAGCAAAACTTGCGCCGATAACTGCGCGGAT
>JAMONE010000163.1 GCA_027066695.1 Micavibrio sp.
ACAGCTCGCCCGCCTTATCGCAAAAGCTTATTAACGGCATAAAAGACAGCGGCATTAATGTTATCAATGTTGGCCTTGGCCCTACTCCTATGCTGTATTTCTCGGTTAAGCATTTCAATGCCGAGGCTGGGGTTATGGTCACAGGATCACACAATCCGCCTGATTATAACGGCTTTAAAATGGCGTTAAATAAAAGCCCTGTTTTTGGTGAACATATTCAAGAAATTGGTAGAATATCAACATCTGGCGACCTTGCCAGCGGCAATGGTTCGGTGCGTGAAACCGACATCAAACAAGAATATGTTGATCGCCTGATAAAAGATTTAGAGCTAACCCGCGAGATGAATATAGCGTGGGATGCAGGTAACGGCGCGGCTGGTGAAGTGCTACAAATGCTTGTTAAGCAAATTCCAGGGCAGCATCACCTTATATTCGAAGATATCGACGGATCATTCCCTAATCATCACCCTGATCCAACTGTAGATGAAAATCTTGTTGATTTGCAAAAGCTTGTTAATGAGAAAAAATGTGACCTCGGCATTGCATTTGATGGTGATGGTGATCGCATTGGCGTTATTGACGAGAATGGAAACGTGCTTCGCTGCGATATTCTTATGACTATCTATGCCCGTGAAGTTATCAGAAACATGCCCAATGCTACTATTATCGGCGATGTTAAATGCTCATCCGTGATGTTTGACGAAATTAATAACATGGGCGGGAACGCTGTAATGTGGAAGACTGGCCACTCACTTATCAAGGATAAAATGCGAGAGCTTAAAGCCCCACTAGCAGGAGAGCTTAGCGGACATATTTTCTTTGCCGATAAATATTATGGCTTTGATGACGCGCTATATTGCGCGGTGCGATTGCTTAATGAGCTATCCAAGGCCGATGGTGGATTATCTAGCCTTACCAAGCATTTGCCAGTTCTATTTAACACGCCAGAGCTTCGCATTGAAGTTGATGAAGCGCAAAAGTTTAACCTTGTTCCACGCGTATTCGAAAGCTTAAAGGCGCAAGCTAATGATGATAACATGAAGCTTGATGATATTGACGGCGTTCGCGTTACAACGCCTGATGGCTGGTGGCTGCTACGCCCATCTAACACGCAAAATGTCCTTGTCGCCCGCATAGAAAGTGATAGCGAGCAAGGCTTGGTGCGTTTAAAGAATATGGCGAGTGCAGAGGTCGCAAAATTAGGGTATAGTCTTTCTTTCTAACTTTATAAGTTTCAGGACAGAATAAATGAGTGACACAGACAGCATAATAATTTTAGAACTTCTTGCCTCCAAAATATGCCACGATTTAATAAGCCCTGTTGGCGCAATTGCAAACGGCGTTGAAATACTTGAAGAGCTTGGCGGAAGCAGTGATAATGATGATGTCATCGCACTAATCTCCTCTAGTGCTGCGCAGGCCAATGCTAAACTCAAGATGATGCGCATGGCATATGGAATTGGCGGATCAGATTCCAGCATAAAAGCAGAGGAGGTTCACAAAATATTCGGTGAATTTCTTGAGGGAGAAAACCGCCTCTCGCAAAATTGGAATCCTTACGCTGATTTAGGCATTGAGCCAAAAGATGGCTTTGCAAAAATGCTTATATCCTGCCTACTTCTACTAATTGATGCACTGCCAAGAGGAGGCGTTTTATCTGTAGAATCAGATGCTAAGGGAGTGATGCTTTTAACCGCAGAGGGTGAAAATGCACGTTTCCGTGATGGATACATACCCGCACTAAAACATACTATAACAACCACCAAATTAGACCCAAAACTCATTCATGCCTATATCACAGGGCTTTTAGCGCAAAAATACGGCTTTGAGATAACTATAGAAGAATCAGTGAATAATTTTATTTTCTTGAGAATAAAATCTACTACTGTATCCTCGTAACAAATTAGTGTAGAATATAATACATATATCTACATATCTAAACCTTATGTAAGTCTGCGTAAAACTTTAAGCTACTAATAAATATAAATATTTTGCTGTATATTTAAAGAAACATCTAAATTTTAAACTCAGTTTTGTCTTGGTAGTCATCGCTATCAACAAGTTTTGAGTAATGGAGCTATGAGCATGGATGATCTTATTCTTGATTTTATAACAGAGACCAATGAAAGCCTTGAAGAGCTTGACCTTGATCTTGTTAATCTTGAAAAAAACCCTAATGACAAAGACTTGCTTGGCAAAATATTTCGCCTAATGCATACCATTAAAGGTACTTGTGGTTTTTTAAGCTTGCCCCGCCTTGAAAAAGTTGCTCATCATGCAGAAAATGTTCTTGGGCGTTTTCGTGATGGAGATTTAGAAGTTACTGCTGGTTATGTAACACTGATTTTTGAATCAATTGACCAGATTAAATATATCGTTGGTGAAATCGAAGAAACAGGTAATGAGCCTGAGGGCAGCGATGCAGAGCTTATAGCAAAATTGGACGCGGCCTATGAAGGTAAAGATGTTTCTGGCGATGCCAACGCTGTTGGCGAGTCTTCTTCTGGTTCCTCACCAAAATCCACCACTTCCCAAAAAAAAGAGGGGGACGAAGAAAAGGATATCATCGTTAATATCCAAGAAAAGTCTCTAGCACCAGGGGATGCAACCATGGAGGAGCTAGAAGCTGCCTTTGCATCAACTCCGGGAATGGATGGCATTGTTAATCCTGCCGATATTGCAAAAGATGAAAAAGAAGAAGTTTTAGAGGCTCCGCCTCCGCCGCCTCCTAAAAAGAAAAAGGGGAAAAAAGACAAGGATGCTAAACCTAAAAAAACACCAACTAAAACATTACGTGTTGCCGTTGATGTTCTTGAAGACTTAATGACAATGGTTAGTGAGCTTGTTCTTACAAGAAACCAGCTATTGCAAATTGTAAGAACACAAGGTGATACTGAATTTACAACGCCGCTGCAACGTTTGAATCACGTCGTGTCTGAACTACAAGAAGGCGTTATGGCCACACGAATGCAGCCAATAGGTAACGCATGGTCTAAGCTTCCTCGTATTATTCGTGATTTGTCTTTAGAGCTTGATAAAAAGATTGACCTTGTCATGACAGGGCAAGACACAGAACTTGACCGCCAAGTGCTTGAGTTAATTCAAGATCCATTAACCCATATGGTTAGAAATTCTGGTGATCACGGAATTGAAATTCCCGCAGATCGTATTGCGGCAGATAAATCAGAAACAGGGACTATATCACTAGATGCTTTCCATGAAGGGGGGCACATAATCATAAGGATATCAGATGATGGTAAGGGGCTTCCTGAGGACAAAATTAAAGCTAAGATCCTTGAAAATGGCCTAGCCACAGAAGATGAGCTTGAAGAAATGTCATCACAGCAAATCCAGCAATTTATTTTTCATGCTGGGCTTTCAACGGCGGAAAAGGTTACTGCGGTATCAGGGCGCGGCGTTGGTATGGACGTTGTTCGCACAAATATAGAAAAAATTGGTGGCTCGATAGAGCTAAAATCCACGCAAGGAAAAGGCTCCACCTTCACAATAAAGATACCTCTAACGCTTGCTATTGTTTCTGCGCTAATCGTTGAGTCTGAAAAAGAGCGTTTTGCGATACCGCAGCTTTCCGTTAGAGAGCTTGTGATGATATCAGATCATGGTGAAAATCAAATTGAATATATCAAGGGTGCGCCCCTTTTCCGTTTACGTGATCGCTTGCTCCCGCTTGTTTCCCTAGGCTCAATCCTTGGCTTAAGTGAGAAAAACGCATTCGATCAAGTCCATGAGTTAACTCGTAAGCAAGAAAATTCTGAGGCAGAGCAAGATCCAAATGATGAAGATAAAACCTTAGAAAAAAATCTTGAAACAAATAAGAAAGCAACACCTCACAAAAATCTATATATAGTTATCGCGCAAGTTGGCGGCTATGATTTTGGTATTATAGTTGATCGCGTATTTGATACGGAGGAAATCGTGGTTAAACCAGTTGCCCAAATGCTTAAAGACTTAACATTATTCTCGGGCAATACAATACTTGGTGATGGTAGTGTTATAATGATACTTGATCCAAACGGCATTGCTAATGCAACAGGCAATATTGCCACAAGCGACGATGCCGACACGCAACAACAAAAAGAATCGTTAAAAGCTGACTCTGAAAGAAAAACATCATTATTATTATTTAAAGTTGGCGATAACACACCAAAAGCCGTACCTCTTTCACTTGTCGCGCGGTTGGAAAATATTAAGTCAGAAGATATCGAATACTCCAGCGGGCAAATGACCGTTCAATATCGCGGAACGTTAATGCCATTAGTTCCCTTTGACTCTTCTATACAAATTGAAGAAGGCGGGGAAAAGCCAGTTTTAGTATTTGCTGACAATGACAATTCCATGGGAATAGTTGTTGATGAAATTATCGACATAATAGAAGAGCATATAGATATCCAGCTAAATACCTCGCAGGGCGGCCTTCTAGGCAGCGCGATTATTGATGGGCATGCAACAGATGTTGTGGATATAGCTTACTTCCTTAAAAGCGTTGATAGCACTTGGTTTGACGATGGCAGCGACACTCCATTTAACAGCGGTGATGACGATGACGATGACGATACAGACTTCAAAAAGCGCGTATTAATCGTTGATGACAGCCCCTTCTTTAGAAATATGCTTACGCCTCTGCTAAGCACCGCTGGATACAATGTTACAACACTTGAAAAACCAGCAGATGCATTGAAAATGTGTGATGATGGCGTTGAATTTGACATTATTATCAGTGACATTGAAATGCCTGATATGGATGGTTTTGAATTTGCTCAACATGTTAAGCAAGCCGATAGTAAATGGATTAATACACCGCTGGTTGCTCTATCATCACATGCCACGCCAGAAGATATAGAGCGCGGATTAAAAGTTGGGTTCAATGATTATGTTGCAAAATTTGATCGCGATACATTACTTGATACATTGGCAAGAACCCTTGCTGCAATCGACTAACTTGGAAGGTAGAGTAAAAAAATGCAAAATGAAGCCACAGAGAGTACAAGCTCAAAAGATTTTCTTACAATAACAATTGCAGATCAAACATTTGGTATCCCAGTGCTTCAAGTTCAAGATGTTTTAAGAGAGCAAGCGGTAACAAGAATACCACTAGCCGCACCAGAAGTTGCGGGATCTCTTAACCTTAGGGGCAGAATTGTAACAGCCATTGACGTAAGACGTAGACTCGGTCTTCCTGATAGAAATGATGACATTTCTAGTATGAGCGTTGTTGTGGAACATAAAAATGAACTTTTCAGTCTTATCATTGATCATGTTGGCGATGTGTTAAGTCTTGAAGACGCTGATTTTGAAAAAAATCCAGGAACATTAGAGCAAGCATGGCGGGATATTTCTTCAGGTATATACCAATTGGAGAGTAATCTTCTTGTTGTTATGGATGTATCCGCATTATTAGAAAATATTAATCATATTAAGAAATAAACTTTATACTTTGTTCACGTTTTAATGTTACATTATGGCGTGTAGTTACTAAGGGGAAAAAAATGAAATCATGTTTAATTGTTGATGACAGTCGCGTCGTCAGAAAAGTTGCCAGACGAATTGCCCATGGCCTTGGCTTTGATTGTCGTGAAGCTGAAGATGGACAAAAAGCATATGAAGCATGCGAGGAAGCCATGCCTGATGCCATTATCCTTGATTGGAATATGCCAATCATGAGCGGGATAGAGTTTTTAGAAAAACTTCGTCAAATGAGCGGTGGTGATCATCCAAAAGTTGTGTTTTGTACAACGGAAAATGACGTATCCCATATTCAACGCGCTATGCAAGCTGGCGCAAATGAATATATTATGAAACCTTTCGATAGCGAAATTATCGAATCAAAATTTACTCAAATAGGGTTACTTTAATATATAGGTAATATTATCAACATGTATTATTAAGAACAGACAAGACGAATTTAGGTATGGATAGTAAAATTAAAGTTATGTTAGTCGATGATTCTGGCGTTATTCGTAGCGTTTTGACCAGAATATTAGAAACTGATTCAAATATAAATATTATCAGTTCCGTTGCAAATGGCAATATTGCTGTTTCTATGGCCAAGATTAAAAAACCAGATATTGTGCTTTTAGATGTTGAAATGCCTGTTATGGATGGGCTAACTGCTTTACCTAAAATCTTAGCTGCATCGCCTAAAACTAAAGTTATTATGTGCTCTAGCTTAACTGCTAAAGGTGCAGATATTACAATAAAAGCCATGACTCTTGGCGCAGTAGAATGTGTTGTAAAACCAAGCAGCGCAAAAGATACTGGCGCAGGATCAGAATTCCAAAAAAATCTTATAAATTTAATAAAAGCTCTGTCTAGTGACAATAAACCTATTACAACAAATCATGTAACTAAAAACACTGCAATTGGCAGAGCATCTCCCAACACAAATGTTTCCTTTACATTAAAAGATGCTCCTATTCACTCAATAAAGCCAAAAATACTTGCAATAGGAAGCTCTACAGGCGGACCTAATGCTTTATTTACCATGTTAAAAGGACTTAAAAATCTAGCCGTTCCCATCGTAATCACTCAACATATGCCTGCAACATTTACAACTATCCTCGCTAAGCATATTCAGCAAAATACAGGTATAGAAACGCATGAAGGCGAAGATGGTATGATTGTTGAGGCTGGCAAGGCTTATGTTGCGCCAGGTGGCAAACATATGTTGTTTAAAATGAATGGTGCGCAATTAAAAATTCAATTAAGTGACGGACCAGCTGAGAATTTCTGTAAGCCTGCTGTTGATCCGATGTTTAGGTCTATTGTTGATATCTATGGCGATAAAATTCTTGGTGTTATATTAACAGGAATGGGGCATGATGGCCTTGACGGCGCACAAAAACTTACTGAAAAAGGTGGACGATTATTTGCTCAAGACAAAGCAACAAGCGTTGTTTGGGGAATGCCTGGGGCTGTGGCAATGGATGGGATATGCAACAAGGTGTTACCCATTAATGACCTAGCTCAATCAATTAAAAATGCACTTTAATAATTAAATTGGAATAATGAAATGAATATTGCGGATTTTGATGTATATAAAGACTTACTAAAAGCTAGCTCGGGGCTTGTGCTTACGCAAGATAAATCATACCTACTCGATTCTCGACTAAATCCAGTGGCAAAAAAATGGGGTTATGACGATATCGCTGCCATGACAAATATATTACGCGGAGTTCCTCCAAAAGACTTGATAAAAGATATCATTGAGGCAATGACAACTAATGAAACATCGTTTTTCCGCGATACAAGACCGTTTGAGATATTCAAAGATGTTGTGCTGCCTTACTATAAGAATAAAGTTGGACACTCTAAAAGACTGCGTATTTGGTGCGCCGCCGCTTCTAGTGGGCAAGAGCCGTACTCTCTAGCTATGACAATAAAGGAAGAAGCCGCAAAAATGCCTGGATGGAGTTTTGAAATTACAGCTACCGATATATCCCAAGATATTCTTGACCAAGCAAAAGAAGGCTCATACTCACAATTTGAAGTACAGCGTGGCCTGCCAATCACTCATTTAATGAAATATTTTACTCAAAATGGTGATAAATGGATAATTAATCAAGACATTAGAAATATGATTAATTACAAATATTTTAATTTACTAACCCCAATGACAAGCCTTGGCCAATTTGATGTTGTATTTTGCCGTAACGTACTTATCTATTTTGATCCTCCTACAAAAAAGGATGTTATGGAACGAGCTTGTAAGCAAATGGCCGATGATGGCTTTTTCTTCCTTGGTGGTGCGGAAACTGTTTTGGGTATTACTGATGCCTTTAAAGGCATAAAAGACAGGCGTGGCCTTTACGCAAAAACAAACAGTGCGCACATACAAGCTGCGTAAAAGTGATTGCGCCTGTTCCTATTTACTCCTATACTTCGCGCCTTATAGATACATAATTGGTGGAAGAATATGGCTAACGACACAATAAACAACCCAAGCGCAATTAAGATAAAACGCGCACTTATTTCAGTTTCAGATAAAACAAATATTGAGCAATTTGCCAGACAGCTTGAAGAAAATAATATTGAAATATTATCCACTGGCGGCACAGCAAAAGCATTAACAACCGCAGGCATTAAAGTTACGCAAGTATCTGATTATACAGGATTTCCTGAAATTATGGATGGACGGGTAAAAACCCTGCATCCAAAAATTCATGGTGGTATATTGGCTCGCCTTGATAATTCAGAGCATGTATCAGCGATGGAGCAAAATGAAATATCTGCTATAGATATGGTGGTTATCAATCTATACCCTTTCGTTGAAACAGTTCATAGCGGCGCAAACTTTCCTGAATGTATTGAAAATATAGATATTGGCGGGCCTGCAATGATTCGCGCCGCCGCAAAAAATCACGACTTTGTGACTGTAATCACAGACCCCCAAGACTATGACAGGGTGCTTGAAGATATGAGTAATAATGACGGCGGAGTTACCAAAGCTACTCGCCAAAAACTTGCCTTTACTGCATTTTCTATGACCGCTACTTATGATTCCAGCATCGCAGGATGGTTCGCCACACAAGTGGAAGAAGAAACCCCGCGCCGCATAAGCTTTTCTGGCACGTTAAAACAAAAACTAAGATATGGTGAAAACCCCCATCAAAGAGCAGCTCTATACCTTATTGATGATACATTGCGCCCAGGAGCTGCGCGCGCAACACAAATCCAAGGAAAGGATCTTTCCTACAATAATTTGAATGATACAAACGCCGCCTTTGAGCTTGTCGCAGAGTTTGAAGAGCCAACCGTTGCTATCATCAAACATGCTAACCCGTGCGGCGTTGCCTCTGATAGCGATATATTAAAAGCTTACAGCAACGCTCTAGCATGCGATCCGACTAGCGCATTTGGCGGAATTATCGCGCTTAACCG
>JAMONE010000164.1 GCA_027066695.1 Micavibrio sp.
TTCGGTTTTATTGATAAGCCCCGTATAGAAAAATATGTTAGAGCCACCAGCAACAAATGCGTTAACTGCGTTGCTTTGCACCAATATTATATCAATAGCATCGGGGTTTAGGCCTGCGGCATTAAATATAGGGTTGCTCCAGCTACGTAATATATTTTCTATTTCTGTATCACGTATAAGGCTTAATGGCGCATTATCTGCGCTGGAAACACTAGGTCTACCCGCACAAATAATAAGCAAAGTTATAAAAATTATTTTAAATAAGTTCATAATGAAGTAATCTACTTTAATGTTTGATTTTCTTTATCTTTGGGCTGATGTTATATGGCTTCCTATTGCATTTTTTATAGTGCATAAAGTGCATCGCTGGTGGTCGCTTGGTTTTGTTGTTTGCTCAATGATCTTAATTCGTCTGCTTGCAGAATTTATGATTCATATCGGCTATCCTCACGGTATTATGGGGTTGATGAGCTCAAATGTCCATACAAGAGGGCTGATTGTTTCGAGCATATTTTATATTATATTGTTCCTGATCGCACATTTTTCTGCAAAAACCCAAGGCGTTGTGTTTATGGCGGCTTGCTTAACCTTCTTTTTTGCGATTTTTGTTATCGCTTCGCTGGTTATGTTGTTATAAGTGAATAGTAACTTAAAAGATTGATAAAAAATGTCACGTAATAAGCAAAAAACAAAAGTTAAAACTGCTAAGGGACGAAAAATATCCTCTACTCGGTGGTTACAGCGTCAGTTGAATGATCCTTATATTGATTTGGCAGAAAAAAACGGGTATCGCGGTAGGGCGGCATTTAAGCTTAAAGAAATAGATGAAAAGCTTAATTTCTTAAAATCAGGCATGACAATAATTGATCTTGGCGCTGCGCCTGGTGGCTGGTGTCAGATTGCTACGGCTAAGGGCTGCAAGGTTATTGCTATTGATTTGCTTGAAATTGACGAGATGCCAGATGTTGAGTTTTTCCAAATGGATTTTATGGATGAGCAAGCACCCGATATCTTGAAAGAAGCATTAGGCAAGCAATCAAAAGATGGTCTTGCCGATATAGTATTAAGCGATATGGCGCCAAATACTATGGGGCATAAACAAACTGATCATTTGCGTATTATGGCGGTGGTTGAGGCAGCATATTACTTCGCAATAGAAGTGCTTAAGCCTGATGGTATCTTTGTTGCCAAGGTTTTTCAAGGCGGTGCGCAAGGTGAGTTGCTCAAAGAAATGAAGAAAAACTTCAAGACGATAAAGCACATAAAACCCCCCGCTAGCCGTAAAGAAAGCTCAGAGCAATATGTCGTTGCAACTGGATTTAAGGGTGGTTGTTAAAGTCGAGGCTCTTCTGGGTTATGCACAGATTCTGGGCTAAATAAAAAACTATCTACAAAATCAGCTATTTGTTCTGAAGAAGGTCCTTTAAATATATCTGATATATCCGCATCATCACGTGGTACCATACATGATGTTAAAGAAATTATGTGGCCATTTTTATCTATTGTGGGAGAGCCAGAGTGTCCAGGGCGCAACACCTCATCTTCAATTCCATATATAGACAGTTTGCTCGAATCAACACCAAAATCATTATCTCCTTTAACTTTTAATCCTACAAATATACTTCGTAAATAATTCATTGATTTAACATTTTGGGTAACTGTCCTATTGCCACGTATGTTCTTTGCAAATAATGTTCCAATATTATCCGACTTTTTTGTATTAGAGCCACTCAGTAAATGACGATTAATAGGTCGTGTGTATATATTATCACCAATAGGTTTATCCATCTCAATAATACAAAGATCACATTCTCGTTTACTTAATTTTAATCCCCCAACCTTAGCCATTGCCTTATCGCCAACATGGTTTTCAAAGTTAAGAGATCCTTTTTTAGCTCCAGATACAACATGCCATGATGTGAGGATATGGCTAGGGGTTATAAACACACCATTTCCATACCCTGTGCCTATTCCATTAGGTAAACTAAATCGAATTTCACAAATGGATCTGTGACGTAATGCTTCTGCTTTTGTATCCATTATTTTTATTCCATCACCGATTTTTTTCATAAATGATATAATGCTGTTATCTCAAATATTAACAGTATTTGTATTTTTACATATTTTCAAAACCCGCGTCAAGAAAATTCTCTTTGATTATAATCGCAAATTCTATTACCTTTCCAAGCAATGTAGTGGCTTGAATTTATTTTAGTACAAGGCACAAGCCGCGCAGCGTATTATTATACGTAAGTGGCGCTGTGAAGCAGTAATAAATTAAAGGCAGGCCACTAGATATGTTAAAAACCAGAATAATTCCATGTTTAGATGTCGCCAATGGCCGTGTGGTTAAGGGGGTTAACTTTGTTGACCTTATTGATGCGGGTGATCCCGTTGAGCAGGCCAAGCTTTATAACGCGGCGGGGGCGGATGAGTTATGCTTTCTTGATATTACCGCTACATCCGATAACCGCGAGACGATATATGATGTGGTGCGCAGGACTGCCGATGAAGTATTTATTCCGCTTACCGTTGGCGGAGGGGTGCGCGAGCTGGCGGATATCCGCAAATTACTAGATGCGGGAGCAGATAAAATCGGCATTAATTCAGCCGCCGTAAAAAATCCTGACTTTGTTAAGGAGGCCTCCGATAAATGCGGCAGCCAATGCATTGTTGTGGCTATTGATGCCAAAGCCAAGGAAGATGGCTCAAACGGCTGGGAGATTTTCACTCATGGCGGGCGCAAAGGCACTGGCATTGATGCAGTTGAATGGGCAATTAAAATGGCGCAGTACGGCGCGGGTGAGCTGCTGGTTACTTCGATGGATCGCGATGGCACAAAGCAAGGCTTTAATATTGAGCTAACCCGCACTATTTCCGATGCGGTGAGCGTGCCTGTGATTGCTTCGGGCGGCGTTGGTAATTTGCAACATTTAGTGGACGGTGTTAAGCAAGGCCACGCCAGCGCCGTGCTTGCAGCTTCGATTTTTCATTTCGGGGAATATACGATTGCGCAGGCTAAAGCGGCAATGAAAGATGCAGGAATCCCCGTTCGCTAATATCATGATTAAATCTTTTTCGGGTTAATCCCCCGCCTCTTGGGGCGTGTTCGTGGGTGACAAGGTAGATCCCCCGCAGCAAGCTGCGAGATTGTTCATTTCAAATAAATCACGCAGCAATTTTAACATTATTGCCACCGCGAGCATTATTCATGTGGTCATGCACGTGATTAATCATTAAATCAATATTATTATGGAAGAAGTGATTAGTATCTGGCAATACACGATAATCAATTTCAATACCTTTTTGCTCTTTCAGTTTTTCTACAAAACCATCAACGGCCTCTCTTGGAATAACATCGTCGCGCTCTCCATGTAAAACCAAACCTGATGTAGGACAAGGCGCAAGAAATGCGAAATCTTCTGAATGAGCAGGTGGAGCGATAGATACAAAGCCCTCAACCTCTGGTCGGCGCATTAATAATTGCATACCAATCCACGCACCAAATGAAAATCCTGCGATCCAAACATAGGGCGCATTAGGATTAATATCCATCATCCAATCAAGCGCAGAAGCAGCGTCACTAAGCTCCCCCTCGCCTTCATCATAAGTACCTTGTGAACGGCCAACGCCGCGGAAGTTAAAGCGCAATGTTGAAAAGCCACGCGCCGTATATGCCTGAAACAATGCATGTGTAATTTTATTATTCATCGTCCCGCCATGCTGCGGGTTTGGATGTAAAATCAACGCCAATGGCGCATTCTTTTCTTTTGAATGAGTGTAACGACCTTCAAGGCGACCTGCTGGGCCGCTTAAGATAACTTCGGGCATTTATAACCTCTTCTTTAATTGTGATAATCAATTGTTAAAATACCAGTACTGTATATTAGATAACAAAGGAAAAGTCTATAAAATTCTGATAAGTGCTTGAAAAACAATGTGGATAGTAGGATAATACATCATGGAAAAAACATATATTTATCTCGATTATAACTCCAGCGCACCACTACACCCAAATGCTTGGGAAGTAATGCAGCCTATTTTAAGCGCATCAAGTGCGGCTTATAATGCTTCATCAGTGCATTATTTCGGGCGCTTGGGACGTAAATTTGTAGAAACCGCGCGCTCGCAAGTCGCTAAACTTGTTAATGCCGAGGTAAATCAAGTGATCTTCAACAGCGGTGCAACCGAGGGTAACAACACCATATTATTGCATTTTGCCAAAGAATATCCGAATGAAACAATATTAATCACAAACGGCCAGCATCCATCAATAATGGAAGCATTAAACATATTGGATAACGTCAAAGTAATTCCACTCGATAATAACGGCCTTATACAAACCAGCGCATTAGAAGAACTTATCAACCAAGAGACTAAAGTTTCGCTAGTCTCCATAGCATATGCAAACAACGAAACAGGAGTGATACAAAATGTTTCGGAACTATCTGATATAGTGCATAAACATGGCGCATTACTTCATTGTGATGCAACGCAAAGCGCAGGGCGCATACCCATAAACATAAAACAAGACGCGATAGATTTCTTAACCCTATCATCCCATAAAATCGGTGGTGCGCAAGGCGTAGGCGCACTAATCATTGGTTTATGCGGACAATCTCCCTCTATGCTATTTGGCGGCGGACAGGAAAAACACTTACGCGCAGGTACACAAAATGTCGCGGGCATAGCAGGATTTGGCGCAGCCGCGCAAGCTTCGCTTCAAAATTTATCCCAATATAAAAACCCTTCATACCTTAGAGATAAGTTAGAAAACAAGCTCAAAGAATTATCATCCGATATTATAATTCACGGCAAGAATGCTCCGCGCCTTCCAAATACAAGCTTCTTCAGCATAAAAGGTATGAACGCACAAAATATTTTAATGGCGCTTGATTTGGACGGCATCGCCATAAGCAACGGCTCGGCCTGCTCCAGCGGCTCTAGCAAATCAAGCTCTGCATTAAAAGCCATGGGAATAGATAAAGAAATAGCATCAAGTGCCTTGCGAATTTCAACAGGCTGGGCTACGAAAGAGAGTGATATTGATGCATTTTTATACGCATTTGAAAAAATTATACAGCGCATGGAAAGTAAGTAATGATCCGACATATAGTAATGTTCAGTGCAAAAAAACCTGAAAACGTGGAAATTATATATCAAGGCCTGAAAAACCTTGAAAATATAGAAGGAGACTGGCTGCTAAAAGTTACAAAAAATAAAAAACTCGACCAAATATCAAACGATATTGATGTTGTGGTCTATGGTGAATTCCCTGATGAGGGGGCTCTTCACTCTTACAAAGAACACCAAATATACCACGACACAATCGAAATAGTCCGCCCGCTTCGCGATAAACGCATCGCCGTTGATATTGCAAATTGAATCTTTCTTATGATTTTATTTTCCGCAGCTTGCGTTGCGAATTACAGCATAATTGTTACCATATAGCAAAAAAAACTTGCATCCCCTACCTTAAATAGTTTAAAATAGCGATAATATAAAAAATAATAGGGATATGACAATGGGTGCTACTTATAAGCTTGAAGAACTGCAATTTACTGACCTTGAAAGATTTGGTTCCTTCTACAATAGAGATACATATGAACAATTCAAAGATACACCTCTTGGTGAAGCTGGCATCAATTGTGTGAAAGCTGGTATTGAAGAACAAATGCAAACTCAAAATGTTGTGGGATATGAAGTTAATGATGACGCCCTTTATAGGATATTTTATAGGGAGCAATTAGCCCAACGAGCTGGTACTTCTCGCCCAGAAATGACAGATGAAGAAATACTTGATTCACATGCCCCAGATTGGCTTCAAAAAGTGGGTACTTTAACAGAAAATTGGAGTGCTGCACTTGATACAAAAGTAGCTGAGATTGTTCAAAAATACGGACCATCATCAATAAATCCTGATGACGAAAGTTATGCTGGTCAAGGCGGCGCATGGCGTAAAGAAGCAATTGACGCAGCGGTTAACGGCCCATAAAACAAACATAATACTACCTCGCCCCAATAATCCAGCCACCGCCGATCATACGATCACCTAGATAACAAACTGCGGCTTGGCCTGTGGCGATGCCATAATGATCAGAATTCAGGTGGATTTCAACACTGCCCGCAGAAGAAATACAGAGCTTAGCTGCAACAGGCTTCATGCCTGATCTGAATTTCACCTCAATATCTATAGAAGCATCGCCGCCAAAATCAAACAGCCAATTACAATCTGCCAAGAGCAAAACATCACAAGCAAGAGCATCTTTAGGCCCGACAATCACCTGATTTTCCTGTGCATTCAAGGAGATAACATATAGCGGATCGTTATTTTCCGACACGCCGCCGCCAATGCCAATGCCTTTACGCTGGCCAATTGTATAATGGATAATGCCGCCATGCTCGCCGATCACTCGCCCGTCAACATGAATAATCTTGCCGCACTTAACACTATCGGGACGCATTTTCTTCACCAGTTTTGCGTAATCGCCATCGGGAACAAAGCATATATCTTGCGAATCTGGCTTATCAGCGTTAAGTAAGCCTAAACGCTGCGCCTGCTCACGCGTTACATCCTTGCTCCACCCCCCTAAGGGAAAGCGCAGAAAATCTAGCTGCTCTTGCGTTGTCGCAAACAGGAAATAGCTCTGATCCTTAAGCGCATCATGAGCGCGGCTTAGATAAGCCCTGCCCTCACCATCAATAAGACGCTGAATATAATGCCCCGTAGCCATGCAATCCGCGCCAAGATCACGCGCAGCCTTTAGCATATCTTGAAATTTTACGCTCTGGTTACATTTAATGCATGGGATAGGAGTTTGCCCGCGTAAATAGCTATCGGCAAAATCCTCAATCACCGCTTCACGGAAATTACTCTCATAATCCAAAACATAATGAGCAAAACCAAGCTCTTCGGCCACATTGCGTGCATCATAGATATCTTGCCCAGCGCAGCAAGTCTTGGACTTAGCCTCGATAGCTTCGCCGTGATCGTAAAGCTGGAGCGTAATACCCACAACGTCATAGCCCTGCTCATGCAGCAAAGCCGCACATACAGATGAATCCACTCCGCCCGACATAGCAACTACTACTCGGGTATCAGATGGAGGCTTGGCAAAGCCTAATGAATTTAGATTATCGCTCATGCGCGCGACTATAAGGATTTAAACAACATAAAACAAGCCATTGTCATTTCGAACGCGCTAGTGGAGAAATCTTAAGAGGTTGCGCTATTATTTAAGATTTTTCATATCTATTCGAGATGACAGCATTTATGTTGTTTTAATTAAAGCACTAATCCCAAAATCGTAATCATCACTCATATCTCAAATTCTTTAATTTTATATCACCCCAAATTATATCATTAGATATAGCAGGAACTGGATGGATATGTCAATATATTACCCGGAGTGCGAGCCATCGCAATAGGGTAGGTTATCTGAATTTTGGCACTGGCATAGATGTGCTGTGCCGCTTTTTTTGGCGATGAAGGCGATAGGCACAAAATCTGTACCTACATGCGCACCGTCGCAAAACGGCATGTTTTTTGATAAATTACACGTACAGTGGTGATATTCTTGGCCTTTGATTAATTCTACTTTGGCTGGTGATGTGTAAATTACATCTAGTTTTTTGCTCATAAATTTTGCTCCTAAGCGGTTTTGCGTAGTTTTATTAGTCCGTCTATAACAGATGGATCGGCTAAAGTCGATATATCACCCAAATCTTCATATTCGTTTGCGGCTATCTTACGCAATATACGGCGCATAATTTTGCCAGAGCGGGTTTTGGGCAGCTCGGGCGAGAATATAATTACATCGGGCGTAGCAATTGCGCCGATAGTTTTACGTAGATTTTGCACTATTTGTGCTTTGATTTCGCTTTCATTGCCATGGGCGCGTTGCATCAATGTTACATAGGCGAAAATCCCTTGTCCTTTTATATCATGGGGAAAGCCAACGACTGCGCTTTCGGCTATGTCTTTATGCTCGTTAATTGCGCTTTCGATTTCGGCTGTTCCCATGCGGTGGCCTGATACATTCAGCACATCATCGGTGCGCCCTGTTATCCAGTAATCACCATCCTTATCACGGCGCACGCCATCACCAGAGAAGTAATATCCTTTGAAATCAGCGAAATATGTTTCTTCGAAACGTTTGTTATCATTGTAAACGCCGCGCATTTGCCCTGGCCATGAATCGGCGAAACATAAGACTCCCTCTGCTTCTCCGTCTAGCTTTTGGCCGTTTTTGCCCAATATAACGGGCTGTACTCCGAAAAATGGCTTGCTCGCGCAGCTTGGTTTTAGATCAAAGCTAACAAGCGGGGTTAGCATTATCCCCCCTGTTTCGGTTTGCCACCAAGTATCTATAATCGGGCATCGTGCTTCGCCCACGGCGTTATAATACCACTCCCATGCTTCCTTGTTTATCGGCTCACCCACCGAGCCAAGTACGCGCAAGGACTTGCGGCTTGTACGCTCTACATATTCATTGCCCGCCGCCATAAGTGATCGTAGAGCAGTTGGCGCGGTATATAATATATTTACCTGATGTTTATCGACAATTTGCCACATGCGCGAAGCATCGGGATAGTTCGGCACTCCCTCGAATATTAGTGAGATTGCGCCATTAGCCAATGGGCCATAAACGATGTAGGAATGACCCGTTATCCAGCCAACATCGGCGGTGCACCAATATACTTCACCAGCGTGATAATCAAACACGTACTTGTAGGAAATGCTGGAATACACCATGTATCCGCCAGTTGTGTGCAGTACGCCTTTTGGTGTACCTGTCGATCCAGAGGTGTAAAGTATGAAGAGTGGGTCTTCTGCGTTCATGGGTTCACACTCGCATTCGCC
>JAMONE010000165.1 GCA_027066695.1 Micavibrio sp.
TGCCTCTAATGGCGTGCATTCCAATGGCTATTCACTTGTAAGGAAGATCATAAGAGATTGCCCTGAATTTGACTATGACAGCCAGCTACCGTTTGATATGGCTATAAAAATTCAAGATAAAGACGCGGAAAAGCAAATAACTCTGCAAGCCAAAACACTTGGTGAGGCGTTGCTTGCACCAACGCGCATCTATGTTAAGTCATTGCTCAAAGCTCTTGAGATAAAATCTGATAACGGCGTTCCTGCTATTAAAGGAATGGCGCATATTACAGGCGGCGGCTTAACGGAAAATATTCCGCGCGTTTTGCCAGAAAATATGGCCGCGCAGATTGACGTATCCAAATGGGAATTGCCCCCAATATTTAAATGGCTAAAAGATAAAGGCGAGCTTGAAAATTCTGACCTTGCGCGAACGCTTAACTGCGGCATTGGTATGATTGTTATATGTGACCCAGCGCAAGCAAAAGCCATTGAGCAATCATTGGAAAAAAGTGGTGAGCAAGTATTTTCAATCGGCGAGATTAAAAAACAAACCAACCTTGATATCAGCATTATCCTGAATAATCTTGGCGCGTCATGGGATTAAAGAGGATAAAGCTTGCGGTTTTTATCTCTGGTCGGGGAAGTAACATGCTCTCGATCATAGAAGCATGTAAAGCCGCCGACTTTCCTGCGGAAATATCTGTTGTTTTATCAAATAACCCCAATGCACAAGGGTTAATTTCGGCCAAAGAATGCGCCATTGCAACGGAAATAATCAATCATAAGGAATATAAAACCCGTGAAGATTTTGAGAGTGAGATTGAAAATCGCCTTGAAAACTATGATGTTGATTTAATTGTGCTTGCTGGATTTATGCGCATATTAACGGCATCTTTTACTGATAAATGGCTTGATAAAATTATAAATATCCACCCCTCATTATTACCCGATTACAAAGGGCTAAACACGCATGAACGTGCAATAAATGATGGTAAAAAAGAGGGCGGCTGCACAGTGCATTTTGTAAATGCCGACCTTGATAGCGGCCCTGTAATCTTGCAAAAGCGCGTGCCTATCCTTGAGGGTGATACTGCCGATATTCTGGCGGCGCGAGTATTAGAGCAAGAGCATAAAGCCTACCCCGAAGCAATAAAGATAATTGCATCATCATTTTTGTAATGAATCATTAACACTTCTAGCTTATAATCGCGCATAAGAGCAACTCTTAGGGGCTATCCGAGCTATATGTTTATATCGCACGCCAAAATAAGTAACTATAATGATCGTAATGCACAGCTATTAGTGTTTACGATATTTGTTGTGCTTGCGATGATTTCAACAATCCAAAATGCTTATGCGCAAAGTCAACATATTGTAATTTTGGATCAAAGCACACATTCTTTGCCCATCGCATCATATAGCTATGTCAGCAAAGATAAGGATCAGCTTTTAAGCCCCGATACAATAATATCGCGCCATCGCAATAATTTACGCGGCGTGCGCACTAACAGCGATGTTATAAATCTAGGCGTTAGCTCTGCGCCGTCATGGATATTATTTACCGTATATAATAAATCTAATATTGATGACTGGATTTTACATTTTGGCAATACGCTCGATGGCCGCTCTGGCATGGTTGAGAAAATTCAGATTATGAATTACACGACAAAGCAAAGTATAATTTACCCTCCTGCGCAAAAAACAAAGGCGATATCGCCGTTTTTAGGGGCAGCTCTGCCAGTAAGGATAGCACCAGGAACGCAAAATACGTTCCTTATTTATATAGAAAATGCCGATGGAATGCCAACAATCATCGCACCTAAATTAACACCTCAAAATATATATATGAAAGACATGCTGCTTGGTGATGCTAGCTTCATAGTTATCTCATTTATTTTTATAGGAGTATTTATATTTTTTGCTATGTCGTATTATATAGGGCGTAATAATACGTCTATATCTTTGCTATGCTATTATATCTTACTATATATTTTGTTCTTTAACATGAATGAGCATTTCATAGCCAGCGGCATTATAGGCGGGAAAACCATATTCATGCTTTATATGTTCAGTTTTATACCGCCACTTTTTGCCACTAAGTTTTTCATGAAAATCACCTATGATCGCAAGCCAATGGAAAATATGGCATTGATGAGCATAACTGCCTTTATTATAGCCATAGCGATAGTATATTTAACCATTTTGGGATCAAGTAATGTTGCTTTTGTAATATTAAGCGGCGCGATCTGCTTGAGCTTTATACTGACTATTTTAATTGCAGCATTTACAAGCACAAGGTCGCACATCACCACATCGCTATTTTGCGCTGGCCTTGGGTTTATTGCGCTGGCATTCCTTACATTATCATTAACCGCGCTAAATATTATCCCTGCATCATCCCTTACAATCAACTTGTTTTGGCTGCTACAACTGCCTGCTGTGACATGTTTTATGCTCTCTTATTTACAATCAAGTAAAAATAGAAAAGCAAGAAAACAGCAAGAAAACATGCATAAAAAGCATGAAGATCAATCTATTGCTCGATTACAAAAGTCAAAAGATTCCGCCGATCAAGCGCGGCTATTACGTGTGATTGAGCGCGAGCGCGAGCTTATGGCTGAGCTGCGCGAACGTGAAGTCAAAAGAACAGAAGAAATGCGCCAAGCAAAAGAAATTGCCGATAAAGCCAATCAAGCAAAATCTGCATTTCTTGCCGTAGTTAGCCATGAGATCAGAACACCAATGAACGGTATATTGGGAATGGTGCAATTGCTCCAAGATACCAGCTTGACAAAAAGTCAAAGTGATTACGCTGATACAATCCATAAATCAGGTGAAAGCATGATGGCATTGCTAAATGATATACTTGATTTTGAAAAAATCGAGCATGGCGGTATGGAGCTTGAAATTGTTGATTTTGATCTTCATCAACTTACAAATGATGTTGTCAGATTAATGTCGGGGCACGCTTCTCAGAAGAATATAGAGCTAAGCGCAAATATTGATAATGATGTTGCAAAAATAGTTATGGGCGATCCTACGCGCTTGCGTCAGGTTCTTCTTAATCTTGTGAATAATGCCATTAAATTTACAGAAAAAGGGCATGTTGTAATAGAAATAAAGCCTGCGGGAACGCCTGAAAATCCGTTGATTCACTTTGCTATCAAAGATAGCGGCATCGGCATATCCAAAGAAGGTATAGCCAGACTATTCACACCGTTTAAACAAGCGGAAACGAGTACATCACGTAAATATGGCGGTACAGGGCTTGGCCTTACTATATCCAGCCGCTTGATTGAGGCTATGGGGGCAAAAATTAAAGTAGAAAGCGTTGAGGGCGAGGGAACAACATTTCTGTTTGAGATTAAGCTAGAAGCGAAAGATACTACCAATATAATACTTGGTGATAAAGATAGGGGGGCTTCTTCTGCCAATAAAGGAAAGCAAGCGCGTCCTATGAATATTTTAGTTGTTGAAGATAATGAAATGAACAGAAAAGTCCTTGAAGGATTTCTTTCGCGTGACGGGCATAATTTATCTATGGCGGCAAATGGGCTAGAAGCGCTTGAAATATGCAAGAGAGAAAATTTTGATCTTATTCTTATGGATATTCAAATGAACGGAATGTCAGGCCTTGAGGTAACTCGTAAATTAAGAGCTTTGGAAAATAAGAAGATAGCTAATACACCAATAATTGCTCTAACAGGAAATGTATTATTAGAAGATATTGAAGTGTTTTTTGAAATGGGAATGAACGGGTTTATTGCTAAACCTATTGATTCTAATAATCTAATTGAGGTTATTTATAATGCATCAATTGGGAAGTTCGAGAATAATATCTCTGAAAATTCTTTTACTTCACAAGACCATGATCAAGATAATGACATAGATATATCGGGAATAACCCATAATTTTGAATTTGATGATCGGGAGGATTTTATTTCTGATTCAGAAGTTAATTCAACGACAAAAACAGATGCCATACTTGATAAAGATATGGATTTAACGTTCGATACAGATAAAAATCTAAATATGATACCAAATCCAAAATTAGCACCAATAAATGAAGAATTGACCGAAATACAAAAATATTTGTTAGATCAGCAATCCCCTAAACCACAGGAAATCCCTAAGGAAACTATTGAGGAAACAAAAGATATAAATATCGACGATATACTTAATGTTTCAATGATTCAAACATTAGTAGATACATTACCAAAAGATCAATTTCTGGAGCTTCTCGGCGGGTTCTTAGATAAATCTAGTGAGATAATTGATGCTATTGAGACCCTTATTAAAGAAGATAATATTCCATCACTCGGCGCAAGGGCGCATGAGCTAAAGGGCATGTCTGGTAATTTTGGTATGATGAAAGTCAGTGATATAGCAGGCGCGGTTGAGAAAGCAGCCAAGATGTCACAGAAATCCCTTGCTGTAAGTGAAGCAAGAAAACTAAAAGCCGCCGATGAGGAAACAAAGGCAGCTTTCAAAAAATGGTTGGAAGAGAGAGATAAACTCTAGCCCACTATTTCATCATCATTAAAGAAATATGCAATCTCAATTGCTGCGTTTTCAAGTGAATCAGAGCCGTGAACTGAATTCTCACCAATATTAAGCGCATATTCCTTACGGATAGTGCCAGCCGACGCTTCTTCAGGGTTAGTTGCGCCCATAACCTCACGGTTTTTAAGAAGTGCGTTTTCGCCCTCTAATACTTGAACCACTACAGGCTCGGATGACATAAATTCGGTTAGCTCGCCAAAGAAAGGGCGCTCACTGTGAACAGCGTAGAAACCTTGCGCTTTTTCCAAGCTCATATGAATGCGCTTTTGCGCAATAATGCGAAGACCAGCTTCTTCAAGCTTTGCATTAATCGCGCCAGTTAAATTACGACGCGTCGCGTCAGGCTTAATAATTGAAAATGTACGTTCTATTGCCATGGTATAAATCCTTAATTTTTATTTGTGCTTTTGTATATAGAGCTTAACGGTATGATGCAAGAGGGAATATTCTTGAAAAATTAACTTAAACCGTGTAAGTTACGGAAAAGGTTAGTGTGAAATGGCTAATTCAGATAAATTTCAAACAGCAGCTGGCAGCGATGCTCATGCGCAAAAAATGATCGGAAATGCCGAGCAACTAAGGACTCGCTATAGAAAAATAGCTCGCATCATACTGGATCACCTGAAAATAAAAGAATATCAGTGGGAGCAACAAATACCTCTTGAGGAATATCTTAACCTTAAAGATAATCCTAACCCTGCAATGGCATTAATAGAAGATCAAATGAGAACTTTGCCGATTATGGGGAACTCAGACACAAAAGCCATTTCTTTCGAGCGCATAAAAGAGCTTAGTCGTTTATCGGATAAACGAAAAGCCAAACATAGAAACACCCATGATGTTTATGGTTTACAGCTCTGGCTTAATAATCCTGATGATATAAAGGAAATTGCTAGGCAGCTAGCCAATCCGCAATCATCCTTATATAGGGAGTTAAAAGACAAAGTGCATGACTTTGAAAACCTCTTTGCAAAACCAAAAGAACATGGCTACTCTGCACTTCACGTTGATGTAAGGGAGGGGACAGATAATATGACGGCATATGGAGAAATCCAGATAATGCCTATTCAAATGATGCAAAGCTATTTAAGTACACGCAGCACATATACGACTTACCGCGAAATAGAAGAATATACAAAAAAGCATTATGGCAGCGATGAAGATGAATGGCCGGAAACAGAAAGAATTGTTATGGAGGCACTGAGACTTTCCATTAAAGCACGTTACGAAGCCGATCTTTATGCCTGTGACCTTATGGATATGCGAGACCCTTACCATAAACATCAAGCTTCATTTAGCAATGAAACAGATGCCAGAGAAACGGCCAATGCTCTGCAACCTATTGCAGATGAATTAACCAACAAATTCCTAAATTATGGTTCGAAAATTGATAACTTCATGGAAGATATAGGCACAATAGCCCAACCATCTATAGACCAAGGGCTGCATATGGCAGGGCGTGATGGTGATAGATATCTCGATATAAGCGAGCTTCTTGATGAACAATCAAGGATAGCTTTGACTAACCAGCCAGAGTTTTCTCTATCGCACCGAGAGCTTCATTAGCCGCCGAAACGTCAGAGCCACCAGCTTGCGCCATATCTGGCCTGCCGCCGCCGCCTTTACCACCAAGGACAGCCGCGCCCACGCGCACCAAATCAACCGCATTGATCTTTGCGGTTAGGTCATCGGTAACGCCAACAACGATAGAGGCTTTATCCTCATTCGTAGCAACCAGCACAACAATTCCCGAGCCAAGCTTGGCTTTCAAATCATCGGCCATAGGCTTTAAATCTTTTGGCGGGAAGCCAGCCAAAACGCGCCCTGTGAATTTCACTCCCGCGATTTCTTTGATGTCATCAGAGCTAGCATTCGATTCACCGCCCATAGCAACGGCTTTGCGCAGTTCGGCAACTTGTTTTTCTAATTCCTTTTTATCTTTAAGCAATATTTCTACTTTATGTTTTGCATGCAAGGGTGATGTTTTCAGTTTACCAGAAATATCTGCAAGTGCTTTTAATCTCATTTCAAAATACTCTATAGCTATAGTCCCTGTCACCGCCTCAATACGGCGGATACCAGAGGAAAGTGCGCCTTCAGATATAATTTTCAGCAAACCGATATCGCCCGTGCGCTTAACATGCGTACCGCCGCAAAGCTCAATGGAGAAACCGTCTCCCATAGAAACAACGCGCACCTCATCATCGTATTTCTCACCAAACAGAGCCATAGCTCCGCTCTCGCGAGCTTCATCAATGCTCATGATACGGGTGATAACCTCACTATTGCTGCGGATTTGCGCGTTTACTATTTGCTCAACTTCGGCAATTTGCTCAGAAGTTATTGCTACGGGTTGAGAGATGTCAAAGCGCGTGCGACTTGCATCTTGAAGCGAGCCTTTTTGCGTAACATGATCGCCCAGAACTTGCTGCAATGCCTTATGCAGCAAATGCGTAGCTGAGTGATTAGCTTCAATCGCCGCGCGGCGGGCAGTGTCAACTTTCATAATTAAAGTATCTTTAACAGTTACGACTCCATTTTTACATTTCACATAGTGCAAAAATAATTTGTTCAATACTTTCTTGGTATCTGTGATTTCAAGCCATGGCTGCATTGGTGTTTGCGCTGTTCCACTATCACCAGCCTGACCGCCGCTCTCGGCGTAGAATGGTGATTGATTGGTGATTACTATGCCCTCTTCACCTAATTTAAGCTCTTCAACGCGCTTACCATCCTTAACAATCGCCAAAACCTTACCTTCGGCGGTGTCTTTATCATAGCCCAAAAACTCCGTAGCCCCTACTTCATCGAGAATATCGAACCATAATGCTTCGGTAGTTTCCCCGCCTGCGCCAGACCAAGCGGCGCGAGCCTTTGCTTTTTGCTGCGCCATTGCTGCGTCAAATTCATCGGTATCGACTTCAATTTCCTTGGCTCGCAATGCATCTTGCGTTAAATCCAATGGAAAGCCATATGTATCGTATAATTTAAACGCTACCGCGCCAGAGAATTTATCTCCGCTTTCAATCTTGGTTGTTTCCTCATCAAGCATTTTAATGCCGCGATCAAGCATAGATTTAAATCGCTTTTCCTCGGTCTCCAACGTTTGAGTTATAAGGCTCTGAGCGCGGATAAGCTCGGGATATGCTTCGCCCATTTTAGAGATCAGCGTCGGGAATAATTTATGTATTAGTGGATCTTGCGCTCCCAGCAAATGAGCATGACGCATCGCGCGGCGCATGATACGGCGCAAAACATAGCCCCTGCCTTCATTACTCGGCATAACGCCATCTGCCAGCAAGAAAGCACAAGAGCGCAGATGATCGGCTATCACTTTATGAGACGCTGCCATATCACCATCGGGTTTAACCCCTGTAAGATCCGCGCTATGCTCAATCAGCGAGCGCATAATATCAATGTCATAATTATTGTTGCTGCCCATCAACGTCGCAACAATGCGCTCCAGCCCCATGCCTGTATCAACGCTTTGCGCGGGCAGGTCAATGCGGGTATCAGCGTCAACTTGTTCATACTGCATGAAGACATTATTCCAAATTTCGATAAATCTATCGCCGTCTTCATCCTTAGAGCCAGGAGGGCCGCCCCAAATATGTTCGCCGTGATCATAGAAAATCTCCGTACAAGGTCCGCAAGGCCCAGTATCGCCCATGCGCCAGAAATTATCATCGGTAGGAATGCGGATAATTTTATGATCGTCAAAGCCTGTGATTTTCTTCCATATCGCAGCCGCTTCCTCATCAGAAGAGTGAACAGTTACGCATAGTTTTTCAGGCGATAGAGCAAAGTTTTTAGTGATTAGCTCCCAAGCGAACTCAATGGCTTCTTCCTTGAAATAATCACCAAACGAGAAATTACCCAGCATCTCGAAAAAAGTATGGTGACGCGCGGTATAGCCTACATTTTCCAAATCATTATGCTTACCGCCTGCGCGCACGCATTTTTGAGCCGAAGTTGCGCGGGTATAGGGGCGTTTATCTTTGCCAGTGAAAACATCCTTGAACTGCACCATGCCCGAATTTACAAACATCAAAGTCGGATCATTATGCGGAACAAGAGAAGACGAAGCCACGACTTCATGGCCTTGTTTCTCAAAATAACCTAAAAATTCATTACGTACGTCATTGACTGTCTTCATTATAGTCTTCACCCTTTGTCTTTACACGTTGTTGCATCGTCAATCGTGTATTACTATACACTTCATTCCTCGCGCCTAG
>JAMONE010000166.1 GCA_027066695.1 Micavibrio sp.
TATCGAGGCTGCGGCAAAAGATGCTGGCGCTCCAATCAAACTAACCGCATTTGCTCGCGTTCAGCTTGGTGAAGGTATCGAGAAAAAAGAAGAAGATTTCGCCGCTGAAGTTGCTGCGGTTGCTTCTGCTTAAATAGTCGTCAGCATTAAAAACTAAAACAGTGTCATTTCGAACATTTGCATAACAAATGGAGAAATTTTAGCAAGTTGTTCATTCATCAAGCTTGCCATCACGTAAGTGAAAGATGTGATCGAAGCGGTCAAAAATTTTTTCATCATGCGTTACCGCTAAAATAGCGGCTTTTTGCTCTACAGCAACTTTACGCAGCAAATCCATAACTATGCCTGCGCGCTCAGAATCAAGAGCGGCAGTTGGTTCATCGGCAAGAATAATTTTTGGATGATTAGCGAGGGCGCGGGCGATTGCTACGCGCTGCGCTTCTCCGCCCGAAAGTTTTGCTGGATATGATTGACTGCGATGATCCACTTCCAGATATAAAAGCAATTCCATCGCCCGTTTGCGTGCTAATGCTTTATCGTGACCCGCTAATTCTAAAACAAGAGATACATTATCGAGTGCATTTAAAAAGGGTAATAAGTTATGAAATTGAAAGATAAAGCCTATTTTTTCCAGCCGTAAAGCGCGTAAATCAGAACGTAACCACTTGCCATTATCGTAGACGACATCGCCATCCAACGCCATATGACCACCATCAGGTTCTTGGATGCAGCCTATAACGTTTAGTAATGTGGTCTTACCCGATCCGCTAGGGCCAAGCAAAGCAACGACCTGACCAGCATAGACATCAAGGTCAATATCACGCAGCGCATCTACGCGGGAATCTCCTTCACCAAAATATTTATTAATGCCGCTAATATGTACGAGGGGGTGGGTATTCTTATTGTTCATGAGTTATCCTCCGATAGCTGTGGCGGGATCAACCTTAAGCGCCAAACGAACGCCAAGCCCGCTTGCCAATATACAAACAACAATAACCGCGACCCCCAAAAGCAGCCCGTCTTCAGGTTGCAAAACAACGCGGCGCGGGAAATTATCTTTGGTGCTCATAATTAAAAGAGCGCCTAGCGTAAATCCAATAACTCCCATGGCCAGAGCTTGTTGCACAATCAATCCAATTATAGTACGATCAGGCGCTCCAATCAGTTTAAGTGTGGCTATTTCACGAATTTTATCCATGGTCATAGTGTAAATAATCAAAGAAACAATCACCGTCGTAACAATTAGCAAGATTGTCGTAAACAACCCAATTTGTTTTCGCGCTTTTTCAACAACTGATTTAATTAAAATATCCTCTTGTTCTTGCTGAGTCATGGCTCCCATATGTTTCCAGCGGCGCACTGTTTCAGCGGCTATATCAGGACTGGCATGTAAAGTTAGACGCGCAAGCACAGCGTTAACTGTATCCAGATCAGAATTATCAGGTGTATTACCACGCGCTATTTCAAGGCGCGCAGCAGAGGGGGCTAAATCGAATTGTAGTTCTTGTGAATCTTTTAGTGCCATATAAACAACAGGATCACCACCCGAAGATACTTGTCCATCAGTTAATCCGATGACAGCAAAATTATAGCTCCCCAGACGAAGTGTTTCACCGAGTTTTAGTTTGGTTCGGCGATCCACTACAACTTCATAGTGACTTTTGGCAATGGCACGTCCTTCTATAATATGACTAGGACCTCCTGGTCTGTTTAGCTCATAGCCGACAACATAAACGCGTAATTTTTTTGCATTATGTACGGTTTCAACAGACTGATAGGTGACTGATCCTGCCTGCTCAACGCCGTGTAAGCGCATTACTGCCTCACGTGTATCACCGGGAATGCGTGATGATTCAGCGAAGGGGCCACGTGTATCTGCTTCAACTACCCATATATGAGCTGCTGGAGTGCGCACCAGTGTAAGAGCATCGGCAACAAGCCCTCTGTAAATGCCTATCATCGATAAAACAACCCCCAAAAGTAAGCTCAAGCCTGCGCAAGTTAGCAAGAAACGCCCCATATTATGTTGAATATCGCGATAAGCTAAATTCATGATTATAGTCCTTTGCTTGTAAAGACACGTCGCCCTTCACGTAAACCGATAGGGCGGTTTGTAATAAGGTTTGTTCCAGCATCAAGATCACTGATAACTTCCACTCGTCCATCCAGAGTTTTATGACCAAAAGTTACAGACACTTGTCGCAACTGACCTTTTTCTACTACCCATGCAGAGCCGTTTGTTCCATCAAATTGTTCAATAATTATTTCTGGAATCATTAAGGCTTGATCAAGTGTTGCAACCTGAACAAAAACCTCTGCCTGTTCACCAAGGGAAAATTTCTTCGGGCAATTATTGCAAGTGATATAAACTCGTCGCTCTTCACTAACACGATCGCTTTCTATATCAATGCGGGTAACTTTTCCATTAAATTCACTATGTGGTAAAGAACGTAAATGCACACGCACACTCTGCCCTACAGTGACATGTCCAGCGTGCGCTTCATCTATATAGCCAAGCACCCATATGGTTGCAGGATCAACTAGGGTGAAAACTGGCTCTCCTGCGCTTAGAACACTTCCTAACTCCTTGTGCCGTTCAATGACCAACGCGTCATAGGGGGCACGTAAAATATGCTGCTCTAATAATACTTTTTCGAAATCATATTGCGCCTGAGCATCGACAAGATCAGCAGCAGCAAGTAGTACTTCACTTTGAGAAATTTTTAAATCAGCAGCAGCAACGTCTTCATCCATCTGAGTTTGTTCGGCCTCTTCCAGAGATATAGCTTTACGTGGAAGCAATGCTTTACTTCTTTTGTTGGTTCCCTTTTTATATGTAAGAATTGCTTTTATTTTAGTAATTGTAACTTCAGCGCGTTTTAATTGAGCCTTCGCTGCGTCAACATCTGCTGCTGCACGGGCGACTTTTGCTTCTTGCTCGGTGCAGTTGAGACGGGCAAGTATAGCTCCTTTTTTTATGACATCCCCATGATCTGCATTTAATTCGATAAGCGCAGCTCCAACCTCAAATCCAATTGAAGAAATAACTTTAGCCTCAACACTACCTAGTCCGTAAACCTCGATCACTATATCCCCCTCAAGAGAGGCGAGGTCGACAGATAAAGGTTTGTTCTTGAAGAGAAATACTGACAAAACAACGGCTATCATAATAAATGTTATAATAAAGAATGTACGTAGTTTATTTTTATTCATAAGTTGCCCCCTATGTCTTGTGGAATTTTATTACTTAACAATATGTGCATTTGTATTTTTAATAAGCGTTGACCTTCTTCTGGTAAGTTGAATGACTTTCCGCTAATAGACCAGCGCACAACTAGTCCTTGTATAAAGCTCATAATCAGGTATGCGCTATCTTCGGCAGGTATATATTGATTAAAGTGACCGCTTTTTTGTCCCGATACGATAATGTGTATAATTCTACCATGTAAGGATTGCATTATTTTTGCAAAAGCCTGACGTAGCCCTTTGTTTCCCGCATGTAGTTCTCGTGAAAATAAAATACCCGGTATTGCTGGAATGCTTTGAATAAGGTGTAATTGCGTTAATATTAATTTTTGTAATTGCTGGGGAGCATCGTCACCTGTGCTCAAAGCTTTATCCCATTTCTTTTTCATAACCTTTTCAATATATTCGGCAACGCTAAGCCATAGAACACTCATTCCTGAGAAATGCCGAAAAATAGCAGGCTGACTTATTCCAATATCACGAGCAATCATCGCAGCAGAAAGGCGATCAGGGCCAACGTTATCCGCTAACTTCAGGGTGGATTGAACAATTTCCTGCTTACGTTCTTCTGCTGTTTTGCGTTCGGGCAATGCTTACTCCTCTAGTTAGTTATTACTCACTAACTAACGGTAGCATTATTTTTATAGTTTATGCAACTGTTATATTGAGTGTGTCATTTAATCACTGATAAATCATAAGGCATAATAACATCTGGCCAATCGGGGTTGAAGTCCTTGGTGTTACGAGTAATCAGCGGCAGGTCGGCGATTTTTGCGCTGGCATATATTATGGCATCGGGGAGTTTCATCTTGAAGTTTTTGCGGATAATGATGGCTTGCTGTGAGATTTTTATATCGATGGGCATTATTTCAAAATTCTCATCGAGAAATTTTTCCGCTGGCTCTATGCGCTCTAACGGCATTCCGACAAGAAATTCCATCCATGTTATTATACTGATTACGCGGCGAGGGCAGGTGCTTATTACTTTTTGTGCTTGCTCTATTCCGCGTGCGTAGTCGATTATGATATTTGTGTCAAACAGGGCAGGTTTCATTGTGTTTTTCCATCTTTATATGGCTGCTGTGCAGGCTCTTGTAGTGACCAGTGAGAGGATTGTGTTTCGCGCTCATCCCAATCGCTGCGCAACTCATTTTGTAATTTTAGCGAGTCTTTTGTGAATACGTCATCATAAGCACCATATATATCATTTGAGATTGTGGCATTTTCCATTTCTTTCTCAAGATAAGCGGATACCGAGCGCCTGACAAGTTCGGCGCGTGATTTGCTCATGCCTTTTGCAAGGTGATCGAGCATTTTTATATCTTCTTCGGGTAAGTCTATAATTGTTCGCATGATATTTATCCTCCTTGTTTAATTGATGATGTTATCGTTATGGTATCGTGCAACGTTATCATTTGTCAAGGATTTTTATAAAATACTCTGCCCACTCTTTTCCCAATCAGCCATAAAACCAGCCAGACCTTTGTCTGTAAGAGGGTGGTTATATAGCTGACGGATAACGCTTGGCGGGCTGGTCATTACATGTGCGCCCATCTTTGCGCTTTCGATGATGTGCATTGGATTGCGGATAGAGGCAACTAGAACTTCCGTGTCATAGTCAGGATAGTTCTCATAGATACGTAATATATCAGAAATAAGGTCAAGCCCTTGATAAGATATATCATCAAGGCGACCAACAAAGGGTGATATAAACGCCGCGCCTGCTTTGGCAGCTAGCAATGCTTGGCCAGCGGAAAAACACAAAGTTACATTTACCATTGTGCCTTCATCGGAAAGCTCTTTACAAACTTTTAGACCATCAGGGGTAAGTGGCACTTTTACCGCTACGTGATCGGCGATTTTGCGAAGGACTTCGGCTTCTTTGCGCATTGTGTAGTAATCGGTGGCGGCGACTTCCGCGCTAACAGGGCCGCTGACTATCTCGGTGATTTCTTTGATTAGGGGCAAGAACTCTCTGCCTGATTTTGCGATGATTGACGGATTAGTCGTTACTCCATCCAAAAGGCCTGTTGAGGCCAAGTCTTTGATTTCATTAATATCTGCTGTGTCGACGAAAAACTTCATTACTATATCCTTATTATTACTATGCAAATGTGGAATTACATTTTAATAGGTAAGGGCAATAAGTGATTCTTTCAAGTGGTAATTACATTGCAAATGGATTTGTATTTTCTTTTTCTTCTAGGGCATGTTAACGGAACTGCCAAAGATTTTTTAAGCATTTGCGTAACTTAAAATTGATTTAACGTTTAGGTTCTTATTTGAGGGGAAAAGTTAGTTTTAACACCAAGCGTTTGCTCCACTGGATAATTTTCAATATCATGGCCTGTGATTTCGCTAATATTTGTGGCAATTGCATTGCTTGAGGTTGTATCAAGGGCAGCTTGATCCGAAAACCCCTTACCGCAAAGACCTTTAACTTTATCCTCAACGGTGCATTCTTCTTCTTCTTCGGGCGGTGGTGGTGGCGACTTTGGTGGTGGTTCACCCTTACCGCAAAGACCCTTAACTTTATCTTCTACGGGGCATCTCTTATCAGGCGCAGGTGTGGCGCATAAATTGAGTTCACCATTCTCATACTTTTGTTTTAGCATAGGAAGATAGATATTCTCTCTTCTTATGTCATATGGTGTCATATGGTCATCAGGGTCATTCCATCGTACGATACCAAAGAATGATGCAGGAGATTCATAAACAGATCTTACGAGTCTTTCTTGCTCTGCCTCGGGCTGATCATGATAAAGTCTTGCTTTTTCTTTAACAAAGTCTATATGCATAGGACCATAATTTGCGGCAAAGGCAGCAGATTGATGCTCGCTGACAGCATCAGTGCCAACATGAAGTTCCCATTCTCTTTCCACCCCAAGTTGTTGTGCTCTTGCTTCTATATCGGGAGGGAAGCCGAACCCTCGTTCTACAAGGTGTAGGTCATTGATATCAGGTAAAAATATATGTTTACGAAGGTGAGTAGCATTATTTATATCTTGTTTATCAATGCAAAGTGCTTCTGCATGTGCATTTAGTATTTTTTGAGCGATTCTGCCAACATCTCTTTCAGAGAATATTTGTTTGTCTCCCATGCCAAGCTCTTTTGCAATTTCTTTTATATTAATTTCAAAAAGCTTCTTTTCTTGTTGGGCAAATAAAATATCGGCACTTACAGTATTTGTTGAAGATTTATGTATTGTTTCATAGACTGCTGTATCGAAGAAAGTATGTGTTGATTTTTTATCTAACCATAGCTTGTCTTCTTGCTTTGCTACAACGTCTTCATGATCTAGCTCATTCTTTATCACGTCTTTAATTGATTCAGGCAGCTTTTCGTAGCTGCTTTTTAGCTCAGCTAGCTTTGGGTCATCTTTGCTTAAAATATATGTATCAAGAACATTTAGAAATGATGCCTTAGTAGGGTCAGGCTTTGGGCGAACGGCTAAATTCTTGGTTTCTGCAAAGATTGTAGGCAGCTGCGCATTCATTTTTTTTATGAATGAGACGAGCTGATCTCCATCTGATTTTGTTATATCTGCCATGTTCACCCTCGGCTATATTTTATAACCATTTATTATTTAGAGTAATTATAAGCAATTATGCACATTAAGTCAAATTATAGATGCTTCCATTTATCCTTGTGCGTTGTTACTCGTCGGCTTACGTATGAAATATACGCTGCGCTCCTCGTGCCTAGCTCAAGAATAAAGCTAAACAGCTATACCCGCACCAGAGCTTCATAAGCGGCGCGGAGCTTTTTGGTTATTGGCCCAACGCTATAATGATTATCATCAATTTGCCCTACAGCCGTTACTTCTGCTGCTGTTCCTGTAACAAAAATCTCCTCGAAAGAGCCAAGCTCATCAGGTTTTATATGGCGCACTTCTACTGGTATATCCAAACCCTTGGCTATTTCAATAACCGTTTGTCGGGTTATACCGTTTAAGAAACAATCAGGAGTAGGGGTTATTAACACGCCATCTTTTATAGCAAAGAAATTTGCTGCGGTGGCTTCGGCGATATATCCACGATAATCGAGCATAAGCGCATCATCAAATCCTTCATCTTCAACCTTATGTTTGGATATTGTGCAAATCATGTAAAGGCCAGCAGCTTTGCTTTGCGTAGGTGCGCTGTCTGGCTGAGGCTTACACCAATCTGCGGTTTTCAGGGTAATGCCTTTATTGCGTTTTTCTGCATCAAAATAAGCCCCCCAAGCCCAAGCAGCAACGCCAACATGTATTTTCGTTCCTCTGGCGGAAACGCCCATTTGCTCCCCTCCGCGCCAAGCAAATGCACGTACATAGCAATCCGTTAGCTCATTGGCTTTGCACACGTCATATTTGATTTTTTCAAGCTCATCCACGCTTACGGGCAATTCAAACCCAAGTATTTCAGCAGATTTATGCAAGCGTTCGGAATGTTCACGGCTCTTGAATATATTGCCGCCATACATGCGCTCACCCTCAAAAACCAAACTACCATAATGCATTGCATGGCTAAGCACATGGGTTTTTGCTTCGCGCCATGGTATCATTTCGCCATTTACCCAAATAAATCCATCTCTGTCATCAAACGATAATATCGACATTTTGCATGCTTTCTTTTTTATATATTAGGCACTAAGGTAGAATAATGGATATAAATACACAAGAGAAACAGGCTAATAAATCACATATACTTATTATTGATGATGATAGGCGTATTTGCGATCTTGTCTCTAGATTCCTGCATGAGCATGGTTTTATTACGTTAACGGCGGCAAATGCGGATGAAGCCGATGATATTATGGCTGATTTTGACTTTGATGCATTGGTTGTTGATGTCATGATGCCAAGGCGAAACGGCACTGAATTTATCCAAGGGTTAAGAGCTAACGGAGTTGATATTCCCGCCTTGCTATTGACAGCATTAGGTGATGCACAAGACAGGATAGCAGGGTTTGAAGCTGGCGCAGATGATTACTTACCAAAGCCGTTTGAGCCTATGGAGCTGGTTTTGCGTCTAAAGTCAATATTGCGCAGAACAAAGGATAAGAGCGATGTTCAGCTTGTTTATCAAATTGGTAAATGGTGCTTTGACCCTAAACATGATGAGCTAAAATATAATAACGATATATTGAGCCTAACCTCAATGGAGGCGAATTTATTAAGAGCATTAGCATCATCCGCTGGCAGCGTTGTTGAGCGTGAGGAGCTTGCCGAGCGTTGTTCTATTGACGCAGGAGAGCGCACAATAGATGTGCAGGTGACGCGTCTAAGGCGCAAGATTGAAGAAAACACCAAGACGCCGCGATATTTGCAAACTGTGCGTGGCAAGGGCTATTTATTGCGAGCCGAGAGATTATAG